>CAYLJC010000408.1:0-3595 GCA_964383345.1 uncultured Akkermansia sp.
ATTTTTCATGCTGCGAGACTCTGTAGTCGAACCGGTCATCGAACTCAGGGGTGTCGAGAAACACTACCAGATGGGCGATACCCTGGTGAAAGCGCTGCACGGGATCGATCTCAAGATCCTGCCGGGGGATTACATTTCCATCCTCGGGCCCTCGGGGTGCGGCAAGTCCACCATGCTCAACATCCTCGGCTGTCTCGACCAACCGACCCTGGGGCGGTATTTCCTGAGCGGCCAGGATGTCTCCGAACTCTCCGACGACGACCTTTCGCAGGTCCGGGGAAAGCGGCTCGGGTTTATTTTCCAAAGTTACAATCTCATCCAGCAACTGACCGTGATAGAGAACATCGAGGTGCCCCTCTACTACCAGGGAGTGTCCGAGAAAGACAGCCGCGAGATCGCGGTGGATCTCGCCCGCAAGGTCGGCCTGGGCAAACGGCTCGACCACCGGCCCACCGAACTCTCCGGCGGCCAGCAGCAGCGCGTTGCGATCGCGCGTTCTCTCGCCAACGATCCGCCCGTCATTCTCGCCGACGAGGCGACCGGCAACCTCGATTCCAAGTCGGGGGGAGATATTCTCGAGATTTTCGACGAACTCAACGCCGATGGGAAAACGCTCATCCTCATCACTCACGATGAGGGCATGGCGATGCGGACCTCCCGCACGATCCGACTGAAGGATGGCGAGGTCGCCTACGACAGCTACACGGAGGGGCAACTCGTGTGAACGCCCTGACTCTCATCCGGGAATTTTCCCTCTTTCGGTTGAAGCAATCCGTCATCCTCGGCGTGAAAAGCCTCTGGATGCACAAATTGCGTTCCATCCTGACCGCGATGGGCATCGTCTTCGGGGTCTGTTCGGTCATCGCGATGCTAGCGATCGGCGAAGGCGCCAGCTACGAGGCGCAGCAGCAGATCAAGGACCTCGGGAGTCAGAACATCATTCTCGAATCGGTCAAACCCACCAGCAAAACCGCCGGGGGCGAGCAGGAGCGCTCCACCATCCTCGAATACGGTCTCACCTACAAGGACATCTCCCAGATCCGCGCCACCGTCCCCGGTGTGGAGGTGACGATTCCCTCGCGCGACGTCAAGGATTTCATCTGGAACGAGGACCGCAACGTGGACGGGGCGGCCGTGGGCACCGTTCCCTGGTTCCCCGAAATGCGGAACCGCAAAGTCCTGCAGGGACGCTTTTTTTCCGAATTGGAAATGTCGGTGCGGGCACCGGTCTGTGTGCTCTCCAAGAGCCTCGCGCGGGAATTGTTCCCGCTGAGCGAGCCGATCGGCGACACCGTGCGCATCCACACCAGCTATCTGCGTGTCATCGGCGTGATCGACGACGACCCCGTCGTGGCGGCGGCGAACGAGGAGAATGAAAGCTCCGGAGAAAAGGGTGGCGGCATGGAAATGATGATTCCCATCACCACGCTGGAAGACCACTTCGGCGAAGTGCTGATCAAATACCGCTCCGGGAGTTTTGAAGCCGAAAAAGTCGAACTCCACGACGTCACCATCCGCATCGACGACCCCGACCGGGTCATGGCGGCCTCCCTCGCGATCCGCCACATCCTCGAACGCAACCACAAACAGGTCGATTACCGCATGACCGTGCCGCTCGACCTCCTCCGCCGCGCCGAACGCACCAAGCAGATTTTCAACATCGTCCTCGGTTCCATCGCCGCGATCTCCCTGCTCGTCGGCGGGATCGGGATCATGAACATCATGCTTGCGACGGTGACCGAGCGCACCCGCGAGATCGGGATCCGCCGCGCTCTCGGGGCGAAGAAAAAGGACATCGTGATCCAGTTCCTCATCGAGACGGTGATGCTCTCGGGAGCGGGAGGGCTGCTCGGCGTGGCTCTCGGGCTCGCCATTCCCATCACCATCACCCACTTCGCCGAAATGGTCACGATCATCGAGTTCTGGGCTCCGGCTCTGGCCTTCACCATCTCGGTGGTGACCGGAGTGCTCTTCGGCATCTATCCCGCCTTCCGCGCGGCGGGAATGAACCCCGTCGAAGCGCTGCGCCACGAGTAGGGGAGGGGGGGAAGCCATTCTTCCTCCTTCCGGGTGGAGGAAACGCAGACCTGGGAATGTGAAAAAATCGGCGTCGAAAGAAACGACGCGCGCGTGCTGGGCCTGGAACTCGGCTTCGCTTCCCGCGAAAATCGGACTTTGCGTTTTGGCCGGGCGCAGCCAAAGTCCCGTCATGGCCGACGAAGAAACCATTTCCGAAAATTCCCGTGCCGCCCTGCGCGGTTCGCCTCTCCCCGGCTTTCTCATCCTGGGCGCGATCATCTTTGTTTTTGGCGGACTCATTGTGCTCTACACGGTCGTCGGCAGCTACCAGAACCGCGTCATCGGCGGCTTCACCGAGGACACCCCCGCGGAACTGCCGGTTCTCGTCCCCGCCCCCGCCGCGCTCGCGGATGTCGAGGCGAAGCTCGAACGCATCGCCGCCGCCGTGAAAGAAAATCGTCCCGAGCGGGTCCTCTTCACCGCCGCCGACCTCAACCTCATCATCGCCCACTACGACGTGGCACAGGATTTTCGCGGCAACACCTCGGTCGAGAGCATCGGTCCCGAGGGCATCGTCGCGGCGATGGCCCAGCCGATGCGGAAAGGTTTCCTCAAAAAGGGACTGCGCTACCTCAACGCCACCTTCGTCTTCGAACCCGAAGTCCGCGCCCGCACCATCGCCTTCAAGGTCAAGGACATCCGACCGGCGACCGGGGAAATGCCGCCCGGCTTCATCGACAACTACGCCGCCCTCGACTTCTTCCGTCTCGATCCCGAGAATCCGGTGATCAAAGCCCACATCGGGTCCCTCGGGGCGGTCTACGGCGAAGAGGGGCAACTCGTCGTCGAGACCAAGGTGCGTGACGAGGTCGGCGAGTGAATCACCTTGACCCGTCCGCGCCTTTCCCTACCGTTTCCCAGCGCGGTGCTTCCTTCACCGGGCGATTGAAGAACCTCTACCCTCACATTACCCATGGCTATCTCTGTAGGCACCAACGCACCCGACTTTGAACTGACCACCATCGGCTCCGACGGCCCCGAAGTGGTCCGACTGATGGATCTCCTCGGAGACGGCAACATCCTGCTCCTTTTCGTTCCCATGGCTTTCACCGGAGGTTGCACCACGGAATTCTGCTCCGTCTCCGGCGAGCTTTCCGAATACGCCGATCTCAACGCGAAGGTCTACGGCATCAGCGGTGACAATCCCTTCGCCCAGCAGAACTGGAAGGAGAAAGAAGGCATCGAATTCCCGCTCCTGAGCGATTACGAGCACAAGGTGGCCGAGGCCTATGGCGTCGCCTACAAGAGTTTCCTTCCCGAGAAAAATCTCCACATGGGCGGTGTGCCGAAACGCTCCGCCTTCATCGTCGATCGCACCGGGATCGTCCAGTACGCCGAGAGCCACAAGGATCCCAGCGTGATGCCGGACTTCGAGGCGATCAAGGCAAAGCTCAAGGAACTTGGCTGATTCGCCCGCGGTGATTTCCCGCAGCCCGAAAAGCCCGGAGCGATCCGGGCTTTTTTTGTTTGAAAACCCTTTCTTGAACCGGAGCGCTTCGTGTTCAACAGATGGGGC
>CAYLJC010000409.1:0-3595 GCA_964383345.1 uncultured Akkermansia sp.
GTTCGGAGGCTTGTTCGCGGTGATCGGGACGGATTTCATCCAGAGCGTCATCATCCTGATTGGGATCGTGATCATCGGGGCGACGGTGCTGACCAAAACGGATATTCCCGAAATGGCGGCGCATCTCCGAACGGAGCAGCCCGCGCTCATCGCCGTCTATATGCCGGTGGCTTTGTTGGCGGTTTTCAACAATATGTTTTTCGGGTTCGGCGAAGTGTTTCACAACAATGTCTGGTGGTCCCGTGCTTTCGCCATGAAACGGCGGGTCGCCCCGAGGGCGTTTTTTCTCGCGGGAGTCTTGTGGTTCCCGATCCCGATCGCAGCGGGATTCATCGCCCTCTCGGCCGGTGCCCTCGATATCAATATCGTGAATGAGAACATGACCGGGCCGCTCGTGGCTTCCCGGATCATGGGGGCGGACGGCTCGGCGATGCTGGCCGGGATCCTTATTTTTGTGGTTTTGTTTTGTGCGCAGGCATCGAGCATTGATTCCCTCCTCGCGGCGACTTCGGATCTGCTGACGCGGGACGGATTTCAAAATATACTGTGCCGGGGGCGGGCGGTGTCCGATGCCACGTTGAGGAGGGCGGGGCGCTGGACCGTTCTCGGAGTCGGGCTGTTGGCTTGGCTGCTGGCTTTGCCGCGGTGGCCCCTGCAGCATGTTCTCTTCATTTCCGGACCGCTCGTGGCCAGTGTGATCTGGCCGGTCATCGCGGGGCTTTACTGGCAACGCCTCAACCGACGATTCATCGTGGCCGCGATGGTGGCGGGAAGCATCTCCGGCCTGGTCGCTTACTTTCTGATCGGCTGGTTCACCGCCTCGCTCGTGAGTGTGTTTGTTTCGATGCTGCTCACCACGGCGGGGCGCTTTATCGCCGCGGAAAGCTTTTCCTGGGAATCACTCGCCGATGATAAACCGATCGTCGATGAGGAATCGCCCGCCAATTGATCCATGTCATGTTTTCTGAAGAATTTCTCTCGTTTCTCATTTTTGTTTCCCTCGTCTGGACGGGACTGGGAGCTGTGACCCTGCTCACTTTGTTGGTCCGTGACGCGATGGGAAAATCCATCTGGTAATAGTGCAATTTTTTCCCCTAGCAACAGCCATGGATACCGAATTCGATCCCAATCCGACCACGCCGTTTCTGGAGCCTCCTCTCGATTCCGCCGCGACCCATCCCGAACCGGGGAGCTTGTTCGAAAACTCCCTGCTCAATCTCGCCTGCCTCGGGGAGTTCGAGGGGAAATCGATTCTATCCGCGCGCGACTTCACCTTCACCCAGGTCACCGAGATCGCCAAGCTGGCGGCCTTGCTCGAAAAAATCGAGATCACGCACTACCATCCCCTCGACGGCAAAATCGCGGTCACCGCGTTTTTTGAAGCCTCCACGCGGACGCGGACCTCTTTCGAGAGCGCCATGCTGCGGTTGGATGGAAAGGTCATCTCGATACCGGACGGCGGCACCACCGGTCAGGCCAAGGGGGAATCGCTTCAGGACATAGGCGAAATGTTCAATGCCTATTGTGATCTCGTGATCATGCGGCATACCGACACCGATTCGCTGGAGCGCATTCTGGAAAACCTGCGGGTGCCCCTGATCAATGCCGGCAATGGATCGGGCGAGCATCCCACGCAAGCCCTCGCCGATTGGTACGCCCTCTTGAAATGGAAACCCGAGCTGGCCGATCCCAAGCCGGAGGGCGCCCCGAAACTCCAACTGGGCATACTCGGGACCCCGGGATCGATGCGCGCCGTGAAATCGTTTTTGCTGACGGCCCTGCTTTTTAAAGACCACATCGCCGGGGTCACGGTGATCTCCGAGATGGCGGATCCGTTCGGCGAGGATGTCGCGCAGGATGTCATAGATGCCGGGATCGATTACGAAGTGAGCAACGATGTCCGCGAATTTCTTCCCCGCCTCGACGTGATCTATATGAACTCCATCGCGTTTTTGGGGGATTCCTACCGGACCCTCGATTCGCGCTACAAGCTGGACGCCGAATCCCCGTTGAAAGAAGGATCGGTGATCCTGCATCCGCTGGCCCGCCTGGATGAGCTGGATACCTCGCTCGACAAGACCAGCCACAATCTCTATTTCTCACAAGCCCATGGTGCCGTCTTCGTCCGTCAGGCCTTGCTCATGGCGGTGCTGGGACGACTCGATCGGCTCCCCGAACTTTCCTGACACCTCCCACCAGATTCTTTCTATTATGTGCGGCATCGCCGGTTTTTTCTCCTCCTCCAACCTCCCGGAACACAGCCCGGAGATCCTCTCATCCATGCTGGAGCGGATCCGTCACCGGGGCCCCGACGGGCAGGGACACTTCCTCGACCGGACGAAAGGGGTCGCCCTCGGGCACACCCGGCTCTCGATCAACGATCCGGCGGGCGGTTGTCAGCCCCTCCACGCGGTCGATGGGCGCTATGTCCTCACGACCAACGGTGAATTTTACGATTTCAAAAGACATCGCGCCACCCTCATGGCGGAGGGCGACCGCTTTTTGAGCAAATCCGATTCGGAGATCGCGATAGGCTTGTATCGAAAACACGGCCTGGATTTCACAAAACATTTGCGGGGTGAATTTGCCTTCGCACTCTACGATACCCATGCCGATGAACTCATCCTCCTGCGCGACCGCTTCGGGGTGAGGCCTCTTTTTTACCATGTCGCCCCCGATGGCAAAACGATTTGTTACGGATCCGAGGTCAAGTCCATCCTGGCGCATCCCGAGGTCCCGGCGGAGTTTGATGCCAGGGCGGCCCTGCACCAGTTGATGCAGACCATCGCACCGGGGATGAGCGCTTTCAAAAACGTGGTTTCCCTGGATCCCGGCTGTTTTTTGCGGGTGCGGAAACGCGGGGGACGTCTCGACATTTCCCAACATCGGTATTGGGATTTTGATTTTCCGCCCGAGGAAGCCCACCGCGAGGATCACTGTGAGGAAGAACATGTCGAACGGGTTCGTGCCGAGTTGATCGATGCCATCGTGTTGAGGCTGGAAGCGGATGTGCCGGTGGGATCGTATCTCTCCGGCGGAATCGATTCGTGTTGTATTCTCGGTCTGGCGACGGGAGCCATGCAAAGCCCGGTCAAAGCCTATACCATTTCCTTCGACGACGACCAGTACGACGAAGCGCCCATCGCGAGGGAGATGGCGGAATCAATGAATGCCGACCAGGAGGTGATCCATCTGAGTGGCGACGATCTCTACGGAGAAAACTATATCAAAACCGTCTGGCACGCGGAGCGCAGTTTTTACAACACCCTCGGGGTAGCAAAAAACCTCATGTCGAAGCGGGTCTGGGATTCCGGGTATCGCTGTGTTGTCACCGGGGAAGGCGCCGACGAGCTTTTCGCCGGATATCCCGCCCTGAAACGCGACATGTTCCTGCATGGAATCGCGCACGAGCCTCCCGCGATTCGTGCGGAATACGAGGCCGCGCTGCAAAAGAACAATCGTTTGTTCAAGGGAGTCATCCTGTCAGAAACGCAGCGCTCCCATCCGGAATGGGAGGCGCTCTGTGGGTTCACTCCTTCGTGGATTCAGCCGTGGATGGACACCCACGACCTCGCGCGGCCGCTCCTGAGTGACG
>CAYLJC010000410.1:0-3594 GCA_964383345.1 uncultured Akkermansia sp.
GGTTTGTTAAGGGTCTCCATGGCTCTCCTTATTATGGTTTTTAAGTAGATTTCAGCTAATATCGCCCCTAAGCCCGATGGGTCGACACCCGCTACATCTACTTGAATGTGATGGCCCGGAGCGACCGGGCTTTTATCAAGAAATTCGAAGACGAGACCAATTTGCGCGCGCATCTCCTCCTCGATCGCAGCCGCTCCATGGCCTATGGGTCGGGCGGTTACACCAAGGCCGACTACGCCGCGACCTTTGCCGCGACTCTCGCTTATTTTCTGATGGGGCAGCAGGATGCGGTCGGTCTGACGACCTTCGACCGTCACATCAACGAGCACATTCCGGCGCGCAATCGGCCGGGGCAACTGCGGCGTATCCTCCTCCAGCTCGAAAAAGCCCCCCTTGGCGAAGGGTCCGATCTCGGAGCGGCGATGAAGGGCTTGCATGAACTCATCCGCAAGCGCAGCCTCGTGGTGTTGATCTCGGATCTGCTCGCTCCGCTGGAGGAACTGGAGAAACAAATCGGTTATTTTTCGGCGGGGCGTCACGAGATCGCGGTGTTCCAGTTCCTCGATCCCAGGGAGCTGGACTTCGACTTCAGCAAGGCGACCCATTTTCGCGACAGCGAGAGCCAGGAAGATCTCTTCATCGATCCGGCTGCCGCGCGGTCGCGGTATCTCGAACGGCTCCAGGAGCATCTCGACGCGATCCGCACTCTCTGCGCCCGCCACGGCGTCCGCTACCGATTGGTCCCGACGGACGAACCGCTCGAACAGGTGCTCTTCGAATTTGTGAATGTGCGGCGCTGACTCCGCTGACGCACGCGAAGGTAGGGCGCGTTGTCCCCAACGCGCCGCGAGGGAGGGAAGGGTGCCGATTGGCCAAATGGCGGCGGTGCGACCCGTCCTACCCGGTCGACGCCGCCGCGAATTCCCGGGCGCGCCGTGACGTCTTTGCCCTCTGTCTTACAGGCTTGCGTGAGGTCGCGTTGACAGTGTAGATTGGGGGACGATGAGCGGGAACACAGACGAAGAGGAAAACAAGCACCGGTGCGAGGAGGAGAGAAATCTCCGCGCCGAATTGAAAGAGGTCTGGCAGGAAGAATCACCGGCCACGGCCAAGGTGACGGAGCGGGCCGACGAAGTGGACGGGAAAATCAAGCTCTGGTGCGAGGAGGAAAAAAATCTCTGCGCCGAATTGGAAGAGATCTGGCAGGAAGAATCGCCGACCACGGCCAAGGTGACGGACCTGGCCGACGAAGTGGACGGGCAATTGGGGACGCGGTCCTGCTCCGAAGAGACCAAGGACTGAATCCACGCGGTATTCCCGCCACAAAGGCGGGGTCGGCCGATGTGCGGACGAGGACGCCTTCGGGCGGCGACAGGAGCCTCACTCGCTTTTCCCGTCCCCCGATCCCCAGAGGTCGAGCCATCCGGCGACGGTGGCGTCGACCAGTTTCTGGCCACCGATGGGACCGACCTTGCTGCTCTGGATGACGGCGCTGTAGCCTCCGCCCCGGACCGCGAGCGGCGTCGGCAGATAGGACCCGGACCCGACCAGTTGGATGACAAAGGTCTGCACGGCGGGGCTGCGGGCCTTCATCTGGTCGCCGTAGGCGGTGAAGAGTTCGAAGGGGTTGGTGCCGATGGCGACGTCGCCGAGGCGCAGGACGTGCAGCTCCATTTGGTAGGGTTCGGCCTCGCCGCTTTCCATGGCGGCGTGTTTGTCGACGACCCGTTTGTTCCAAAGGTAGCGTGTTATCTGTTTGGGGTCTCCCTCCAGCTTGGCCATTTCCGCCTTGGTGGCTTCGAGTTCCTCCGCGGTGACGGCGCGCAGGGGCAGTTCGAGCGTTTCGACGCGGTGGTGCAGGACCGGATCGGAGACGGGTTCCTTTTTGGCCACCTCGTAGGCTTCCTCCCAGCCCCGCACGATGCGGCGGGCCATTTCCTCCAAGCGGGTCAGGCCGCGGAGACGCCGCATGCGTTCGTCGGCTTTTTTGTCAAACATGGGGCGCGGCACGACATCGCCGGCGGCACCGGTCCAGGCAACGATGTGGAGATTTTCGCCATGTTTTTCCCGCAGTTGTTTCCGCACCGGATCCCAGAAATCAGCGTGGATGACACTGAGTCCCTCCACTTCCTGGGAAGGGCAGGGCACGTTGACGACGGTGGCGATCAGCTTGTCCTGAGCGTTCCAGAAAAAGAGCACGTCGAGGTTGTGATCTTCGCGCCCTTCTATCGTGCGGAAATCGGGCGTGTTGGTCTTGCCATACATCGCGGCGCTGCCGTCGGCGTAGGTGGCGCGCCGGTTCTGCGCGATGACCGCCTGTCCCTGACCGTATCCCATTTTTCCCGGTTGGCGATTGTTCCAGCTTTCGGTCACGGCTTCCGCGAGCTTGTCGAGGAGAAATTCGATGTAGGCCGGGGGGCGCATCAGCCCGGAGTCGGGGAGGGTGTAGTTGGGGTTTTCCCTCGTGACCGGACCGGTGTGGGTGTGGGTCGCGTTGAGGAAGATTTTGTTCAAATCGAGGCCGTCGAGTTTGCCGTCGAGGCGTTCGCGGAGCCGTTCCAGGATGCCTTCGCGGATGGCGACGAGATCGCAGGAGACGGTGACGGCATGATCGAGGGATTTGTCGCCGTCGCGTGATTCGAGAGCCACGGCCACCGCGTGGATGCGGGTGGCGTTCTCCTTGGAGATGCGCGTGCGCATCTGTCCGGCGAGGGCGACGGGTTCTTCCGGGGTGATGTCCACGGTGGTGGCTCCGACATGAAGTTGGGCGGCGTGACCGGAGAAGGTGCCGCAGGCCACGAAGAGAGTCAGGGCGAAGAAGATGCGCATGGTTGTAATGGGGTTCCTGGGTTCCCTTGACAGGGTTGCGGAGAGCATCACCTGATTCGATCCCGCGAGTCAAGGGAGGTCCCTCCGCATATGCGCGGGGCGGGGTTTCGGATTCTGTTTGCCCTGCCGACTCCCTTTCAGTTCCACGGCGGCGAGGAGCGGAAGGCGATGAAAAGAGCTGCGGCAACGAGGGCGACGGCGAGGAGGAGCCGCCTCGCGCTGGCTGCCTGGGGAAAGGATGGTTTTTTGAAAAACAATTCAAAAACTCCGTCGCAACCTGAAAGAAGCAGCGGAGCGAGGGCGAGGAGGACGGCACTGGACAGCGGGAGATCGGAGAAAAAATACCCGCAGGTCAGCAGAGACACATGCAGCAAGGAAAACACTGCCGCCGCGTCGGTCCCGCATGAGGGACGACGCCGGAAAAAAAGAAGGCTGCCGACAAACGCGGCGGAAAGGATGAACCCGAAATGTCCCAAGAGGAGGCTGCCCGAGAGCATCAGGGCAACCGCCGTTCCCGCCGGGAGAAAAACCATGAGAAGCGGCCCCTCCGCCGGATGCGGCGAACGTCGTTCTGTCAGGAGGAAACCGACCGTCGCGAGGAGGATCGTCGCGCTCAGGCCGACCACCTGGAACCAGCCTTCTTCCGCCGACCAGGCATAGCGGAATTTCGGAGCGAGGAGGAGCCGCATGGCCCCGGCGCTGAGCAGGCCGAGGATCGCGAGGCGGACGGCCCGGGACGGGATCGGGAACGCCGGGAAAACGGCT
>CAYLJC010000411.1:0-3580 GCA_964383345.1 uncultured Akkermansia sp.
CCGCCTCTGACAATCCGATTTTTCCAAGGTTTCGACAGGGACGGGTTTCGACAGGGACAGGCAATTTGGCTCTTTTTCGCACAAGCCACCTTCGGCACCAAGGAGGGGCGCTTTTCTAGCGCCCGGCAAGCCCTGCCCCCAAGCCCCGCCGGAAACAAATCGGAAACAAATAGCCTGTCCCTCCCGGGGATGGGACGGGTTTCGGCAGGGACAGGCTATTTGGCCCTTCGATCTCCGGCGTGACCCGTGGTCCCGGCGTATACTCCGCCCGCTTCGATGGCACCGACAACGCGGGAAAACCACTGCCCCATGGCCGATACACCCTCTGCCTGGAGGTCGCGCGGGAACACGGAACCTATCAAATCATCCGCAAATCCATCAAACTGGCCGGAAAACCGATCGCCGAAACAAAACTGTCGGGAAATGTCGAGATGAGCGGGGTTTCTTTTGCCTACCAGCCGCCCCATCAGTCCGTCGCGGTGGTGGAGCCCCCGTCAACCCAGTGATCGGGCGGATCGACTTTCCATCGCAAGAATGAAATCACAGGTGATCGACGCGCCGACGCCGCCAGCGGCCTCGGCGCGAAACTCCAAATCCGCGCCCCGAGCCAAACGAAGCTTGTATTCTCGAAGTGCTTCGGCGTTTCGCTGGCTGCACATCTATGTCTCGATGCTCAGCTGTGGGGCGCTTGTCTTCTTCGCCTTCACCGGGCTGACCCTGAATCATCCGACCTGGTTCGGTGCCGACGAACAATCGATAAAGGATCTCCAGGGCGAGTTTCCGGACGGAAAAGTCGGACCCGAACTCGACAAACTGGCCATCGCCGAAGCGCTCCGCAGCCGGCACTCCCTGCGTGGCATGGTCAGCGAATTCGAGCTGGACGAATACGAATGCATGGTGGTCTTCAAGGGTCCCGGTTACGCCGCCGATGTTTTTATCGACCGGGAATCGGGCGGCTACTCGATCACGGAAACCACCACCGGCGCGATGGCCGTCCTCAACGACCTCCACAAGGGCAGGGACACCGGAACCGCCTGGTCCTGGGTCATCGACCTCTCGGCGGTCGTGATGCTGCTGATGGGCCTGTCGGGCTTCGGCCTGCTCCTCTACCTCAAGAAAAGGCGCGTCAGCGGCGTGGCCACCGCCTTCGCCGGCACCGTCCTGCTTCTGATGGTCTGGATATTCTTCGTGCCATAACAGGCTGCATCTAATCTTGTTCGTGCCTGGAGTAGAGGCAGGCGTCGAGAACGGAAAGAACCTCATTCAGAAATTCCTCCGATGCCTCCCCGACCTTCTTCATGTTTCGGGATTGGTAGTCGAGGGACTTGATCTGCTCACACATCACGAATCCGGTGAGTCCTGAATTCTGCGGAACGGGAACGTGAAATGGAGTCCCTCTGTCCGTGTTGGTGATCGGGCAGCAAATCGCGAGCCTCGTCGCTTTGCTGAAGGCGTCCACACTGACGACGAACGCCGGACGCCTGCCCATCTGTTCATGACCCGCCTGCGGGTCGAAGGTAAGGATGACAAAATCGCCCTGGGCGGGGAAATAAGCAGCCACTACCAAACCTCCTTGCCTTGCGGATTCGTCCAGAACTCCCTCCCATCAAAAGAATCCGGTTGGCTGGCGGCAATCAAATCCTCGATGCGATGGCGACCGCGCACAGGCCTTGCGTCCTGAACAGGAGCGATAGTGATCGTCGATTGATCGTGGCTAAGGGAAATCAGGACTTCGCTCCCAATATCGACGCCGATACGCTCGACGAGTTGCTTGGGGATTCTCACGCCCTGACTGTTCCCCCAACGCTGGAGTGTTGTCTTCATGCAGGAAGTATAAACCTACGGATATACATCACAAGTGGTTTTTACGCCCGACAGCTCCCCGATACGACCACCTCGCCCTCCCGCGTACTGTCCCTGCTGCCAACTCCCGATGAAACGACTCACCAAATTTCCGCAAATCAAAGAATTATTCTTGCGTTCAGATTTTCCTTCGCACCTTCCCTGCGTGAAAATGCTTCCCCAAAAAACAATCGTTCAGCGCCTGCTCCCCTCGGTCTCGCGCTGACCAGGGGCGGGTTTCGGAATGTGATTGAGGGTGTAATAGGCATTGGAAAAATCGAGGGTTCGGCCCGAGGCACTTTTCAGTCCACTCGTGCGCAATTCGTGCACGTAGCCGGGACGCAGGCCCTCGACGACGAGGCGAACGGTGCGGGTGTCTTCCGAGACAATCACCTCGGTGATGTTCGGATCCTTGGTGTCCATTTCCTCCCCTCCGTAGGCCGAAGAGTAACGATAGGTATAACTGCTCATGGCAAAGGCCCGGGCGAGGCTCTTGCGATCCAGTGCTTCGGTGAAGACCAGCTCGAATCCATCCTCTTTCGCCCGCATTTCCCGGATCGAAAAGGGGGCTGCTCCCGTGAAATTCACCCGGACGAGACCGTAGGAGCGATTTCCCAGCGAGGACCATCCCCGGTTGGTCATCCCGACAAAAAGAGAGCCGTCCGGGGCAAAGGCGAGGCGCACCACGGCGGCGGGAAAGTTTTCGAGAAAGGGAAAACAAGCGCCCTGGTATTGCCCTTCGATTTTTTCCAAATACACCCGGTTCACCGCCGAGTTGGTGAATTCTCCGACAAGCAACTGCCCGTCGAAGGGGCCGAAGGCACCGTCCTCGTCGATCAATTGAATGTCGGTGGCGCTGCGCCCCATCTTGTTGTAGGGCAGCCACACCGCCGGAGGAACAAACTCGGGCGAACTCGCGAGGGCCTCGGGATACAACAGATTGGCTTGGGGGATCTTTTCCATGCGGAAGGGCGCAGCGGGATTCTCCAGCGAACCGAGCGATTCCTGGTTGCCGTAGAACACGCCGGGACGCAGGTGGTGAACCGGTGTCGCCGGAATCCAGGTTCCCTGCTGGTCGGTGAAAAACATCTCTCCGTCCCGGTTTTTTCCCAGTCCGCTGGGCGAGCGCATCCCCAGGGACCGCGGGGAAAATCTCCCGTCGCTCCCGATGATGCCGCCCCATCCGTGCCAGGCCGCGCTGTTGTCGGCACCTTCGCCCATCCCGAGATTCAGCGTCACCCAGAGATTCCCCGCGCCGTCGCGCTCCGGTCCGTAGGTGTAGGCGTGATAATTTCCGGTAACCTCCCAGCCATCGGCTTCGGTCAGGTAGGCATCGGCGATGCCGTCGCTGTCGGTATCCTGCAGGCGCGTCACCTCGCTCCGCTGCGCCACGAGGAGATCGTCGCCATCGCGGGTGAGTCCGAGCGGCTCGTGCAGGCCGGAGGCAAACAAATGGTAGCGGATCTCTTCGCGCTTTTTCGAAAGAGCCCCCTCGATGAACCAGATTTCCCCCTTGCGCACCGCCACGGCGAGCCGGTCGGGGGCGATCCACTCCATCCCGCTCACTTCGAGGGAGATCCCCTCCCCCGGTTTCCATTCCTTGGATCGCGAATCGTTCGGGGAACTCGCGGTGAGCAGCTCAAAAAACTCGTAGGCGGGTTTGTCCTCCGCCGACAGGAAACCGCCCGGCCCGGCCAGCAACGCCACCAGCATCACCAAATGAGAAAAGAGACATTTC
>CAYLJC010000412.1:0-3572 GCA_964383345.1 uncultured Akkermansia sp.
CGACGTCGGTGAGGCGGAAGTCGCGACCGTTGTGGCGGTAGACGAGCTGTTCGTGGTCGAAGCCGAGGGCGTGGAGGATGCTGGCGTGGAAGTCGTGGATGTGGACGGGGTTTTCCGCCGGCTTTGCCCCGATCTCGTCGGTGCTGCCCCAGACGGTGCCTCCGCGGATTCCGCCTCCGGCGAGCCAGGCGGAGAAGGCGGCGCTGTGGTGGCCGCGTCCCGTGCCGGTGGCCCAGGGGGTGCGCCCGAACTCCGAGGTCCACACGACGAGGGTGTCGTCAAGCATACCCCGGCCGCGGAGGTCGCGGAGGAGTCCCGCGATGGGACGATCCACGGCGTGGGCGAGGGATTCGTGCCGCTGGAGATTGCCGTGCTGATCCCAGTTTCCGGCGGAGCCGCGATCGACCAGTTCGACAAAGCGGACGCCGCGCTCGACGAGACGGCGCGCCATGAGACATTTCCAGGCGAATTCCGAAGTCGACTTTTCATCGAGTCCGTAGAGGGCGCGGGTGGCGGGGGATTCGCTCTCGATTTCGTAAAGTTCGGGCACGGCGAGCTGCATCCCCGCCGCGATCTCGAAGGAGCGGGCTCTCGCCGCGACCATGGGATTGGGGTCGACGGGAGCGGCGGCTTCGAGCCGGCGGAGGAAATCGAGTTCCCCGGCCTGAACCGAGGGTGGTGTGACGGGACTGATGTTCGCCACCGGCTCTTTCGGACGGATGTGCAGGGCGGAGTGGACCGGGGGAAGGAAGTTGGAATTCCACACGGTGTGTCCGTTGTAGGTCGGCTGCGAAGCGAGGGCGACAAAGGAGGGCAGGTTGGCGTTTTCGCTGCCGAGGCCGTAGCTGACCCACGAGCCGATGCTGGGACGCGGCACGGTGAAGGAACCGGTATGCACTTGCAGGGTCGATTGGGAATGGTCGTTGTGGTCGGTGTGCAGCGAGCGAACCAGGCAGACCTCGTCCATGCACTCGCGGACTTCGGGAAAAAGATCGCTGACTTCCGCACCGCCGCTCCCGCCGGGTCGGAAATTCCATGGCGAAGGGCGGGCCTCCCCTCGTGGCAGTTTGGTGCCTGCGGCGGCGAGACGGGCCAACTCGGGTTTGGGATCGAAGCTGTCGACGTGGGAGACCCCGCCGGAGGAAAAAATAAAGATCACGTTGCGGGCGCTGGCGGGATGATGGGGGCGCTTGGGAGCGAGGGGATTGGGGCTTTCCCCCGCGATGAGGTCGGCGAGCAGGGCGGGGTAGATCATCGAGCCGCCGACGAGTGACTGGATCGCCGCCCGCCGCGAAAGCGGGGCGGGAAATGTCGGCGAAGGGGAGAAGGGAGCGGTCATGTCAGGGAGGGAATTCGGGCGGTGGGGTGTCCTGGTTGGCGCGTCGATCAATTTACAAAAGCAAAGGAGTTGGAACTGAAAAGCGTTCGCGCGAGACTGGTCCAGGCGGCGTGTTCGGCGTCATTTCCGTCCTCGGAGTCGCGCCAGGCGGCGGTGGTTTGGTCGAGGAAGGCGAGGGCGATGGCGGACTCGTCGCCGCTGGGGGCGCGACCGTAGATCCGCAGCCAGGCCGACTCGACGCGGGCTTCGGGATTGTCGGGGACTTCCTTGAGGAGGCGTGTCGCGAGGGCGGCGGCTTGTTCCGCGGAAAACCCGCTGTTGAGGTGGAAGAGCGCCTGCATCGGCGAGGCCGAGACCGAGCGCAGGCCCGTCGCGGTGGTGGGATCGGCCCCGTCGAAGAGCCCGAGGAAGGGATGGTTGTCGAGGCGGCGTTGCATCAGGTAGACGCTGCGTTTGTCCGATTCGTAGGTCTCGGCGAAGGGGCGGTGCTGGCTGTAGCTGAAATGCAGGGGTGCCGGAAAGGGGTGGCGTCCGCCGGGTTCGGGGTCGAGGAGTCCGCTCGCGGCGAGCATGCTGTCGCGCAACTCCTCGGCGGAGAGGCGGCGGCTTTCAAAACGCCAGTAGGAAAGGTTGGCCCCGTCGGCGGTCGCGGAGGCGGAGGCAACCGCGTCGGTCCCTTGGCTCTCGGGCGCGACCGAGGCGCGGGCGTAGGTGTCGGAAGCCATGAGGATGCGGTGCATCGCCTTGAGGCTCCAGCCCCGCGCGACAAACTCGGCGGCGAGCCAGTCGAGCAGGGCGAGGTGCTCGGGGGTCCCGCTGCGCTTGCCGAAGTCGTCCGGCGTGGCCACGATGGGACGACCGAAATGGTGCAGCCAGATGCGGTTGGCCATGACGCGGGCGGTCAGGGGATTTTCCGGATCGGCGATCCAGTGCGCGAGAGAGAGGCGTCCGCTGCCTTCCGCGCCCTCCGGCAGGGTCTGGCCGCCGAGGATCTGCAGGAAACCGCGTCGGACCGGCTCCCCGGAAAGGTCGGAAAATTCTCCTCGGGGACGCAGACGGGTGTCGGCGGCTTTTCCCTCGCTGGCGGCGAAGGCGAGCTCCACATCGGGCGGATTGGCTTTGAGGCGGTTGACCTCTTTGGTGAGCTCTTTCTCGACACGCTTGCGTTCTTTCTCGTCGAGAGACTTGTCTTTATTCGCCTTGTCGAGGGCCGCGTCGGCTTTGCGGAGGCGGGCGAGATAGTCGTCCCAGCGGGCCGCGTCCTCCTTGGACCCGAGGGGAACCTGATCGGCGCTGTCCTTGCGGTGCTCGAGACCGGGAAAGGTGTAGGTGGTGCTCTCGAAAATACCGTAGAGGGCGTAGTAGTCCTCGATGGGAATGGGGTCGAATTTGTGGTCGTGGCAGCGGGCGCAGCTCACGGTGAGTCCGAGGAAGGCCTTGCCGAGATTGTCCACCGTGTCGTCGAGGGTGTGGACAAAGTCGCGCGGGTTTTGTCCGAAGCGTTTCGAGAGGGCGAGATAGCCGGTGGCGATGAGGTTGGCGTCCCGCTCTTCCTGCGTTTCCGCCGGGAGGAGGTCGCCCGCGATCTGCCTCACGATAAATGTGTCGTAGGGCATGTCTTCGGCGATCGCCTCGATGACCCAGTTGCGGTAGCGCCATGCTTCGGGAATGGGGAAGTCACCGGCGTCGCCCGCCGTGTCGGCGTAGCGGGCCACGTCGAGCCAGTGGCGCCCCCAACGCTCCCCGTAGGCGGGAGAGGCGAGGAGACGCTCGACGACCCGTTCGCGGGCATCGGGGGATTTGTCGGCGAGAAAGTCGGTGATCTCGTCCACGGTCGGGGGCAGGCCGGTGAGATCGTAAGTGGCGCGGCGCAGCCAGGTGGCGGGATCGGCGGGAGGCAGGGGCGAAACCCCGAGCGCCTTCTGTTGTGCGGCAAAATACCGGTCGATCACCGCGGCGGCCTCCGGAATGCTCTTTTCCCCCGGTGTGACCCCGCCTTCGGAGAAACCTGCGAAGTCCGCAAGGGAAACGGGACGGAAGGCCCAGTGTGTCTCGCTCCCACCGCCGTCCGTGGTCGGAGCGGGCACGGGGGAGCCTTCGCCTGGAGTCTGCGGGGCGTCGGCAAGCTCCCCCGCGATGCCGGGACCCGGCGAGACTGCGCTGAGCGCCATCACCGTGCCCAGTCCCGCGAGCCAACGCCATGGCGATGAACCCGATGACGATGAGTCGGATC
>CAYLJC010000413.1:0-3569 GCA_964383345.1 uncultured Akkermansia sp.
GGAGACGCGATGGTCGGCTACGGGATTTGAACCACTGATTCCAATCCACGGAATGCAGGGAAAGGGAAAAGGTCGTCTTTTTCCTTCACACCGTGATCCGGCGGTTGCGGGCGGCGATTTCCCAGCTTTCCCCGGTGAGGTGATGGTCGCGGACGACCCGGGCCTCCTGGTGCAGCGCGACCGTCGGGCAAACGTGGATGGGGATGCCGAGCACCGCCGTGCCGACGGGCCAGGCGGCGGGGTCGATCCCTTCGACAACGAGGTGTTCCTCGCTCTGCGACACGAAGCGGGCCTCGGGCATCTCGGGGAAACGAACCCGGCGTCCGATGAGATTTTCCGCCGCGACAGCCTTGTGTCCGAGGTCGAGACAGAGACGTCCCGGTCCCGGATGGCTGATCACACGGGTGAGGAGATAGGCGGCGGGCTCGAAGGGGAGGTCGTCGTAGTAACCTCCGTAGCCCGAGTCCCACAAGACCGTGGTTCCGGGGGAACACTGGCGCGGGCGAGTCGAGAGCGCAGCCTGCGCCGCATGGAGTGCAAAAGTGGGGGAACCTCCCGCGACTACGAGCGGCACGGGCGCGATTTCGGATTCGATCTCCTCGACAAAACCGTCGAGAATGGCCATGGCGGCGTCGAATTGGACTGTGCGGTCCGTGATCGAGGCGTCGTGGATGTGACCGTCGTAGGCGTGGACGCCGGCGAAGTGGAGGGCAGGATCCTCGACGAGGCGTCGCACCAGAGTGAGAGCCTCGGGACCGGGAGCGATGCCGGTGCGGTGCATGCCGCAATCGAGGTCGAGGAAGAGGGAAACGGGGTTTTCGCCGGGCCGGACAAAGGCGTCCACGGCGTCAGCGTTGTCCACCAATGTGGAGAAACGGCTCGCCGGGTAGGTTTTGATGAGGGTGAAAAAACGATCCACATTCGGCCCCACGAGCGGGTAGGAGAGGAGGATGTCCGGCACTCCGGCGAGGGCGGAAAGTTCGGCCTCGGCGATGGTGGCGCATTTCACGGCGGTGATGCCGAGGGCGAGCTGCTGCGTGAGAATCTCGCGGCATTTGTGGGTTTTGATATGGGGTCGTAGCAGCGAGGGATTCCCGCCGACGATTTTGAGCATCAGATCCAGGTTGCGGGTGATGGCGTCGGCGTCGAAAAGCAGGGCGGGGGAGGCGGCTTCGTCGAGGTTGGGGATGGTCTCCATACGGGTCTCCATGGGGATCGCGGGAATAGTTCAGTCTTTGATTTCGAGGATGACTTCGATCTCGACGGGAATGTTGCCGGGGAGAGTGTTGGTGGCGAGAGCGCTGCGGGCGCCGACCCCGGCATCGGGTCCGAAAATTTCGGCGAAAAGTTCGGAGTAGCCGTTCACGACCTGCGGTTGCTGGGTGAAGTCGTCCGAGGAATTGACCAGGGCGAGCGTTTTGATAACACGAACGACGCGGTCGAGCGAGCCGAGTTCTTGCCGGATCGAGGCGAGCAGGCCGAGGCCGACGAGGCGGGCGGCGTCCTTGCCTTCTTCGAGAGTCAGGTCGGTGCCGACCCGCCCGGTGAGGTAGGTGCTTCCGTCGAGGCTGGGGCCGTGGCCGGAGAGGTAGGCGAGATTGCCTGTGATGACGAGGGGTTTGTATACGCCGCCGGGCTGCGGAGCGGGCGGAAGGGTGATGCCGAGTTCGGTCAATTTGGATTCTGCGCTCATAGAGGAATGGGAAAAAGAAATGATCTCCGGTGAGCCTTCGCTTTACACCAGAACGACACCTTCGGTCAACCCGGGTTTGTGCGGAAGCGCCTCCCAAGTGTTGCGGAACCGCTCCGAAGTGTCGCCGAAAAGCGGTGAGATTTCGAAGGCGAATGGCGGCAGATCCGTCTCGTCGCTTTCGATTTCGACGCCGGCTTCGCGCACCCAGCGCACGTACTGGCGCAGTTGATCGTCGCGACAGGTCTGGGGGGAATCGACTCCCTCGGCGTTTTTCACCGGGGAAAAATCGTCTTCGCGGGCGGTTTCAAGAATGACGGGATTTTTTGCAAATGGCAGGGCGTCGAAGACAAACATCTCGAATTTGTAGCCGTTCGGGGCCTCGGGTTCGTGCCGCACCCCGTCACTGTCGAGATGGGGGATTTTTTTGTGGGCGAGGTGAAAAGGGAGTGCCGCGCCGCATTCGTTCCGACCATTTTTCCCTCCGAGACGGGCGATGAAGTCGCGCTGGAAAATGTGGATGGCGATGCTGCCCGCCTGGAAACGCAGATCCCCCTCCGCATCGCGTTCGTTGGCGAGGTGTTCCGGCAGGTCGCTGTATTCGACCACGAGCGAGGTGCCGTCCCGCTGGCAGAAGACGCCGACTTTTTCCTCGGGAGAGACCTTGCGCACCATCTTGCTGGACAGGTCGGACTGGTTCATGAGATGGAATCCGATAAAGGTCGGATCGAGGCAGCGCACCAGGGGATTGTCCACCTGGAAGTAGCTGATCGTGTCGATTCCGTCCGCTTCCATCATTCGGATCGAACCCGAGCGCACCAGAGCGCGGAGAGACCCCCCGTGTCCGTCGGGGCTGAGGGCGATCTCCCCCCGGTCGGCCATGAGGATTTTCCCCCCGGCATCGACGGCGGGCATCAGTCCCTGCCGGAAAAAATGAACCCGGTCTTGCGGAAGGCCGAAATAGTGATGCGCTTCAAAAAAGGCCACGGTGTCTTCGTGGTTGAGGTCCGAGGTCATGATGAACCACGGGATGGGGCGTCCGAAGAGACGGCTCGAGGCGAGGATCTTTTCGGCGAACACCTGGAAAAGCGGATTTTTCAGGACCGGGGTGACGCCGAAGGTTCCCTTCGGTCCGTCGAAGCCGAGGCGGGTGCCCTGTCCTCCGGCGACGGTGAAGGCGGCGACCCGCCCGGTGCGCAGGGCCGCTTCCCCGCGTTGGGTGGCTTTTCCCCAGAGAGCGGCGTCGGTCGTTCCGTCACGCCCCGGCAGGGGGATGTAATCGGCCGGAGCGAGATCCTCGCCGAGGCTGTTTTCCTTGGCGGCGGGGGACTGGATCAGAGTCCTGACCAGTTCGTCGAGTTCCGCCAGGTCGATCGCGGCGGCACGGGCGAGGAGGGATTCCTGTTCGGTCTCGCTGAGTGAATCAAAATGAGAGAAGACGTGCCCCTGGCCGTGCTGTTCGTAGTGATTGCGGATATCGGTCATCTTGGTTTTCAGTAGAAACCCGTTCGTGGTCCTGGAAAGTGAAAGAATCGCCAGCTTCAGTCGCGCCCGGGCCTTGTCTTTCCGGTCACGCTTTTCCAAGTTCACGGGAGCGCTCGGCGGCGGCTTTCACGGCGAGCCTTACGCTACTCTCAAAACCACTTGTTCTCAATGACTCCAACGCGGCAAAAGTCGTCCCGTTCGGGCTGGTGACGTTTTCCCGCAGGGTGGCGGGGGATTCGCCGGTCGAGAGAACCAGTTCGGCGGACCCGGCGGCGGTGTGGATCGCGAGATCGCGTGCGATATCCCGGGGGAGACCCTGCTCGATCCCGGCGGCGATGAGCGCTTCGAGCATGAAAAAGAAATAGGCCGGCCCGCTCCCGCTCACGGCGGTGAC
>CAYLJC010000414.1:0-3566 GCA_964383345.1 uncultured Akkermansia sp.
TCGGCTGATGGGAGGCGAGCAGGACGGTGGCATCGTCGGGAGAGGGGGTCAGGGCGATGATATCACCGTCTTTTCCGTAGAGTTCCCCGGCAAGGACGGGTTTGTTCACCGAGAGTCGCCAGGCCACTCCGGAACCCTCCATCACCGTGATCTCGCGGGTGTCGGGGATCTCGATTTTTTCTCCGCCGAGGTAAGTGGGCGGAGTCACGGTGGCGTCGGCTTTTTCGAGCGCGGGATAGGCGAAGGTGGTGATCGAAAAGTCATCCGAACGACCCGATTCAAAGACGACATGATAGGTTCCGTCGTTCTCGATCTTCGGGATGAGGGCGGAAAAAACGGCGTCATCGAGTCCGACCTGCATGGGGAGGCGGGTCTCTCCCCCCGCAGTGGTGTGGACGAGGAGCGCGGCGGCGGGAGCGTGGTCGGGGAAGGTGGCTTCGACGACAAGTCGCGATCCTTTTTCCAATTCGACGTCGCCGGGAGTGACGCGGATTTCGGGGCGGGCGGGGGCGGGGATCTCTTCGCGACCCGCCTCGGTCGCGAGCGGGATGTTCACTCCGGAGGGCGCTTCCCCGAGGAGAAACCAGAGGGAGACGAACAGGGCCACGACGGCCATGCCCTGTGCCCACGCGGTGGCGGCGAGACGCTTTGCGGAGACTTTTCTGACCCAGCGGTGGCGGATGGCGTGTTCCGAGATTTCCCCGAAAAGCCGCTTCTGCAAATAGCCGGGTTCCCCGTCGGGGCCGGGTTTCTGATCGATCGCAGCGAGGAGGGCGGCCCGCAGATCGGGGTGTTTTTCTTCGATGCGGAGAGCGATGTCGCGCAGGTCGGGAGTGCGGCGGTCGATGATGGCGCGTCCGACCAGAGCACCCGCCAGGAGTGCCGCTGCCCACCCGAGCACGACCCACCAGGACCACCATCCGGCAAAAGCCGAAAGGGCGGCGAGCCCGGCAAAACCGAGCGACCCAATCACCAACACGGCGATGATCCAGCGGCGTCGTCGCAATTGTTGTTCCGCCGCGATGACGGGTCCGAGACAGCTACGGAGCAATTTCTGAATCATGGCGGAGAGGAGGTCAGGGATTCAGGGGTTCGGGTGAGGCTGCCCGCCTTGGATCGGGCATTTTTCCCAGGGGGGCGGTCCCGGAGCGACGACCCGCCAACCAGGTTTCGGCCAGCAAGAGGAGGAGGGCGGCGACGAGGAGCCATTTCCAGAGTTTTTGGCTATCTTCTTTCTGCTCTGCTTCGACACGAATTTTGTCCGATCCGCTCAATTCCCGGGCGACCGCAGGGGCCTCCGCTTCCAGTAGCGGGATGCCGAGCGCGGCGAAGTCGACGGCAGGGTCAAAGGCGAAGGTCCGCCCCTCGGACGGATCGAGATTGACGGCGACAAGGAGATTCCGACCGCCTTTTTCCTCTTCGTAAAAGCCGGGCTCGGGATGCGTGGACTCACCGACATAGAGGGTCGGAGCCGAACGGATGCTGTACCCGGCATGATCAAAGATGGAATACAAGAGCGGCACGAACTTCGAGGACAGGGCGAGCTGACTCTCAGCGGGCCGCCATCCGGCGAGAAAGGCGAACACCGCGCCGTCGCCGATACGGTGTTCGAGGATCGCGGGTGACTGGTCGTCAAAGGTCGCGAGGATGCGCGAGGCCTCGGACGGGGTCATGACCAGTGCGCGGTGCTTCCAGAACCGGATCTTCGTGAAGTCGCGGATCCCGGCGCGGGCGAAAGGCTGCAGCACGGGATGGTCGAAATCGAGATTGGCGAGCAGGGCGTAATCTTTCACCGGAGCTTCGCGAAGCTGCCAGCCGGTCTCGCCGGTGAGGGCGGCGAAGGATTCCGTGGTGGTTTCGGCGGAGGGCAGGGCGAGGACGAGCCCGCCTTTTTCCGCGAAGGAAAAAAGTGCGGCACCGGTCTCGGTCGTCCAGGCATCGGACACAAAAACGACCTCGTGTGCCGCGAGATCGGCGGTCGCGAGAGTTTCCGACGTGGTCACCAGCGGCGTCAGGGCGGGAGTTGGCTGGAGAGCGCGGCGCAGATAAAAGAGCGGCGAACCCGGACTCGCGGCGTCACTTTCCGATCCGAGAAAAAGGATGCGCAGCGGGCGCGGCTGCACCGGCGAGACGTGGACTTCGTTGTCAAAGGAATGGGTGTCGCCGGTGAGCACGAGCGTGCCCCGCTCCGCCCCGGGCGGACGCGGCGGCGAGGAGAGGATGCGACTGGTCCCCGGCGGCACGAGGATCTCCAGGGCGCTGTCGGGAAAGCCCTTCCACGCGAGGGTGACCTTCGGGCTGTCCGCATCGGCCGAGTTGGTGATGCGGACCCGATGGACCTCCGCCTCGTCGATTTCCGCCCGTGTCGGGGTCGCCGCGAGCGCGAGGGAGAGATTGCCCGGATTTTCCACGTTCAGGGGAACGCAGCGCACCGCGACGTCGGAGGGCCAGGGATTCTCATTAAGCCGGTCGCGCTTCGCCCCTTCCTGAAAATCACTGATGAGAACGATCTCCCGGTGGTCGGCGGGCACGGTGCTGTCGGCGCTGAGCAGGAGATTGGCGGCCCGCACCATGGCCGCTCCCAGATCGCTCCCCCGCCATCCCGGCCGTGCGGACTCCTTTTCCGCGAGTTCCTCAAAGGCGGCCAGACGCGCGCCCGCGCCGAGCCCTGCGAGAGCGGAAAGGTCGGCCGCGAGGTGGAGATCCTCGTCGAAAAAGGCGATCGCCACCTCATCGCTGCTCTCGTACCGCTCCAGGGCCGCGCGGGCCGCCGCCAGCGAGGCCTCGTGGAGCGCCTCCCGCCGCATCGAAGCGCTGCGGTCGAGCAGCAGCACCGCCCGCGTCAGGTGGTTTTTTTTCGACGGCAATTCCACCGAGGCAAAAAAGGGACGGCCAAAAGCAAAGGCGAGCAGCAGAATCGCGAGACAACGCAGGGCGAGGAGAAGAAGATGTTCCAGCCTCGTGCGCCGCGTAACCCGCTCGGGCGATTTCACCAGAAACATGAGCGAGCCGAACTCCATGTGCTCCTTCGGCGGACGGCGGCGCAGATGCAGCAGAATCGGCAATGCGATGGCGGCAGCCCCCAGGAGATAGAGCGGGAAAAGAAAACTCACAGCACCGGAAACCCTGCCATCTTTTGCAGGTCGAGGCGAGGACGTTTTTGCGGGGGAAGGGGATCCCGCATGGCACCCGGACGAGACCCATCACGAGGTTCCCACCCGCGCCCTTTCATTCCGCAGCGCTGTCGAAATCGTAGATGCTCTCCCCGTTGGGGCCGTAGTGATCGAATCCCTCGTAGAGGATGGAGAACCCGGCAAATCCACTGTAGCGCTCCTCTTGGTCGCGCAGCCAGTCGTCGAAGCTGCGATCATCCGGAAAGGCCGAGGCGTATCCGAAGGCCCAGGGATCTTCGACAGGATCGGAAGCTCCCGAACCGTCTCCGCCGGAACCAGATCCGCCGTTCGGACGACCCGGAGCATTGGGATCCACCGGAGGAGGCGGAAAACTGCCGCCCAGGATGATCTCGTGGAAATACATCGCGTAAGCGCCCGCCACCACCGGAGCCG
>CAYLJC010000415.1:0-3566 GCA_964383345.1 uncultured Akkermansia sp.
CAGGCGGGACTCCAGGTGATTCCCGTGCTCAACAAAATCGATCTTCCCAGCGCGGACGTGCCGGCGGTGAAGAAGCAACTCGAGGACATTCTCGCGATCCCCGGTGACGAAGCCATCGAAGCCAGCGCCAAGATGGGCATCGGCGTGATGGACATCCTCGAAGCGATCGTGCAACGCATTCCCCCGCCCGCTCCGCCGGAGGACGGCATCCTGCGGGCGCTCGTGTTCGACTCGGTCTTCGACACCTATCGCGGAGTCGTCAGCTACGTGCGCATCGTCAGCGGCGAGGTGAAACGCGGCACTCCGATCCGGATGATGGCCACCGGAAAATCCTACGAAGTCAAGGAGGTGGGCGTTTTCACCCCGAAACAATCCGCCCGCGACAAACTCCTCCCGGGCGATGTCGGCTACCTCATCGCCAACATGAAATCGTCGACCGAAGTCAAGATCGGCGACACCATCACCGACACGAGGGTCTCGGCCAATGACCCGCTCCCCGGATTCAAGGAGATCCAGCCCATGGTCTTCAGCGGGATCTATCCCATCTCGACCGAGGACTTCGAGCAGCTCAAGCTGGCGATGGGCAAGCTCCAGATCAACGACTCGGCCTTCAGCTACCAGGCGGAGAGTTCCGTCGCGCTGGGCTTCGGCTTCCGCTGCGGATTCCTCGGATTGCTCCACATGGAGATCGTGCAGGAACGGCTCCGCCGCGAATTCAACATGGACGTGATCTCGACCTATCCGGGCGTGGTCTACCATGTGAAACTCACCGACGGGAGCGAGATCGAAGTCGACAACCCCAGCTTCCTCCCCGAGCCCCAGAGCATCCTCGAAATCCAGGAACCGACGGTCAAGGCCTACATCATGACCCCGAACGAATACATCGGGGAACTCATGAAACTCGTCGCCGAAAAACGCGGCGAGCTCGTCAATACCGAGACCCTCGACGCCGGGCGGGTCCTTCTCACCGCGATCCTGCCGCTCAATGAAATCCTCGTTGATTTCAACGACCGTCTCAAGAGCCTGACCCGCGGCTACGGCAGCATGGACTACGAACACAGCGACTACCGGCCCGGCAAGCTCGTGAAAATGGACATTCTCATCGCCGGCGAACCGGTCGATGCCTTCTCCGTCATCGTCCATCGCGACAAGGCGGAATCGCGCGGACGCCAACTCGCCGCGAAGCTGCGCGACGTGATCCCCCAGCAACTTTTCACCGTCGCGATCCAGGCGGCCATCGGCGGCAAAATCATTGCCCGCGAGAGCATCAGCGCCCTGCGCAAAAACGTCACCGCGAAGTGCTACGGCGGCGACATTTCTCGGAAACGCAAACTGCTCGACAAACAAAAAGAAGGGAAGAAAAAGATGAAAGCCGTCGGCAAGGTCAACATCCCGCAGGATGCCTTCATCAAGGTTCTCAAATCGGGTGATTGACCGAATTCCCTCCACCGCCCCGCGCTTCACTCCCGATCTGCATCGCCATGTTCATGTTCCGCAAACCCAAGGCCGAGACTCTCGCCGAACTGCCTCTCACCAAGAGCGGTCGCAAAGAAGGCTTCGCCCTGATCAAGGGAGTGAAGAAATTTCTCCGCTACAACGACGACCTCATCCCCGGCGAAAAAAAAGCCGAGATCGCGCGCAAACAGGCGGAATTCCTCGAAGGCCTGCAAGACACCTCGCGCAAGCGGAAGGATCTCGAAGTCCTCGCCGGAGAGCTTACCGAAACTTGCAAAAAGTCGGTCCGGGATTACCAGCCCTCGGCCTGGAAGGAAAACATCGAAGTGATCTTTGTCGCCGTGGTCATCGCCATGGGGATACGGGCGTATTTCATCCAGCAGTTCAAAATCCCGACCGGTTCGATGCAGCCGACCCTCAACGGTATCATCGCCTATCCGACCCGGGAGATGGGCAACACCGAGGCGGAGCGACACGCGCCCGACGGGTATGAAAAGCCCGGGTTCTTCGGAGTGGTACGGGACCAGGTCTGGTATGGCCGCAGTCACGTCGAGTGGATCGCCGAGGAGGACGACACCCTCATCCTCGACGGAGAGCATTTTTACGGAAAAACCCGTTTTCTCTTTTTCCCCCGCACCTATCTCCGGACCAAAAACGGAACCGTTTTCAGCGCTCCCGGCACCGAGTCGCGTATCAGGAGCCTGCTCAACGTGAACCTGATCGCGTCCGCCGGGGGCAGTCGAATCGTTCCGGTGAAAGCGGGCGACGTCATCGCGAGAGGATTCGTCGACACCGGCGATCAGCTCGTGGTGAACAAATTCGTCTACCACTGGAAGAAACCGAAACGGGGCGAGGTTTTTGTGTTCGATACCCAGAACATCGGTTTCATCCAGAGCCGTCTGGATGATCCGCGGCAGGGGTCGCAGCACTACATCAAACGGCTCTGCGGAGTGCCCGGCGACACGCTCCGGATCGACCCGCCGAGGCTCTTCGTGAACGGGGAGGTGGCGGACGAATCCGGCATCCGGCGTGTCATGTCGCAAGAGGGATATTACACCGGCTACACCCTGCAGGGCACCGGACAAATCTCCCTCCCGGAAAAATCCTACTGGGCTCTCGGCGACAACAGCGCCAACAGCTCCGACTCGAGAACCTGGGGAGTGGTCCCCGAGCCGAACATTGTCGGACGAGCCGCCTTCGTTTATTATCCCTTTGGCCACCATTTCGGAACTGTAGACTGAACAAGCCTTTGGAACCGGTCACGGACAGCTCCCGCGAAATCGTCCGCCGCAGCGGTTCGAACCTCGCGTTCGCCCTCGCCGTGCTGCCGCGTCGGACGCGCCGTGACATGGGTGTCTTCTACGCCTTCTGCCGTGTCATCGACGACATCGCCGACGATCCCGGTCATTCCGTCGCGGCCCGTCGCGCGGGTTTGCAGCGCTGGCGCGATCTCATCCGCGGACGGATCGAACAGCCCCGCCGGGGGATCGAGACGGAGTTCGTCGATCTCTGCCGTCGCTATTATCTGCGAGAAGAGGATCTCGAGGCCATCCTCACCGGGGTGGAAATGGACCTCGCTCCGCTCCGTTTTGAAACCGCCGCCGAGCTGCGGCGGTATTGCTATCACGTCGCCAGTGCCGTCGGACTCGTCAGTATCGAGATTTTCGGTTACATCGACCCGGGCACCCGTTTCTACGCCGAGCAACTCGGCTATGCCCTGCAGTGGACCAACATCCTGCGCGACGTCGCCGAAGACGCGAAAGAAGGTCGCCTTTTCCTCCCGCTCGAAGACCTGCGCTGCTACGGTCTCAGCGAGTCGATGATCCTCGGGGGCCGTCCCGACCGGGCCAAATTCCAGCGACTCATGAAACACCAGGCCGGTGTCGCCCGCGCCTTTTATCTCACCGCCGCTTCCGCCCTGCCCGCCGTCGACCGGGCTTCGATGCGCTCGGCCGAGCTCATGAGACGTATCTATTCGGGCATTCTCGACGAGATGGAGGCCGACGGCTTCGATGTCTTCGCACGACGCTATCGGCTCTCCCGAACGGCGATGTGCCGCGAGTTCCTCAGAGCCAAATTCACCCGATAAAACAAGACCGGCCCCCATGGAG
>CAYLJC010000416.1:0-3561 GCA_964383345.1 uncultured Akkermansia sp.
CTCGGGCTCGGGCTCGGATTTCGATTGCGACTCTAGTTCCGGTTCGGATGCGGATGCGAACTCGGAAAGCGGCAATTTTATCAACCGGCTTCGATCCACTTTTTCCCGGGCTTCGGCGAGGGCGATGAGAGCGCGGTCGGCATCGCGTTCGGAGACGGATTGCACCCGCCCCAGGGCATCGGATTCGTCATGCAAAAAAAGCGTGGCCCTCTTCGCGATCATCGCCGCGTCGGGGGGATCCTCCACTACCAGATTCTCGACCGTCTCCCTCTCGGATGGTTCTGCGGATGACGCGGCGGCGACCTCGGGCGGAGATTCCTCCCGGGAGGCGGAATCTCCATCCGCCACAGAGCTCTCCTCTTCCGCTTCGCCAATGCGTTCCGAATCGAGATCCTCCTCATCAAGTTCAAAAAGCGAGTGAATCAAGCCCTCCTGTTCCCACTCGGCGGACAATGGATCGCTCCCTTTCTTTTCGGGAACGGGAAATTCCCACATCAATGGCGGAGACCGATCCGGCTCCGCCGTTTCGATCCTCTCGGAATCAGGCTCAGGTTCAGGTCCAGCCGCAGTATCGGTATCGGTATCGGTATCGAGCTCAGGCTCAGGCTCAGACGCGGACTCAGGCTCAGGCTCAGGCGCGGGTTCAGGCTCGCCTTCCGAAAGAGACAACATCTCAGACTCTCCGGCGGAAGCTTCGCTTTGCGACGGCACCGCCCACTCCGCGGAAGCGTCGCCTTCGAGAACCGGAACCGGCGTTTCCCGCTGGTCCTCCGCTTCGTCCGGGACAAGGGATTCCACAGGGGGGGCATTCTCCGGTTCCGCCTCCTCCCCTCTCGCCGGAGCACGGTCTTTTTCCCGCCGAGCGATCGGGACACGGCGGGGCGCGTCCTTTTTCGGCGGCACGAAGGATCCGACCAGTTCGTCGAACTCCTCCTTATCAATCCACGAGTCTCGCATAATCGTCTCTGTCCTCGATGGGGTTGCCCTCGTCGTAGAGGTTCAGCCGCCCTTCCAATTCCGCCGCCAACTGGTCGAAAATCAAGGAGGAAGCCGAGGGACGCTCCCGCATCATCGCCACCGGAACACCCATCCGGCTTGCTTCTCGGAAATCCCGATGCAGCGGCACGACCGTCTCCAACACCAACTCGATGGGCAACAAATCCCGGAATTCCCTCTGGTCCAGCAGATTCGAGGGATCGTCCGGATCGGACATGGAAAGAACAAATCCCGCGAGCTTCGGCCTCTCCTCATCCGGATTGGCGGTGCGGGCCGCCGCGATCATTTTCAAAATCTGGGGGAGGCTGCGGAGACAGAGCGGCCCCGGTTGCTCGGGCACGAGAAGGGCATCAACCACCCTGGAGAGTCCGATCGAAACAGGGGTGATTCCGGTGGGGGTGTCGTAGACCACCAGATCGTATTCCTGGCCCGCCAGCAATTCATTGAGAGCGCGGATCCGGGCGAACGGGGCGGGCAATCCGTCCTCGGACGCGAGGAGGCGATCCAGAGCGTCGCGGGAACCCCTCGTCAGCAGGGACAACCCCGGGAGCCGGGTTCGTAGCACGGCCGCCTCGATCCTGTCGGAGTCGAGCGGCTCCAATTCTGTCAGGAAATCGTAATACCCAACCGCGTTTTTCGATTTTTCCGTCAGGGAAAACCCGACCCCGCCCTGCATGTCCGCATCGACCAGTAGAACCCGCCAACCGCGTTTCGCCAGGGAATAACTCACATTGACCGCGATGGTGGTTTTTCCGACCCCACCTTTTTGACTGATCAAGGATAACGTTGCCACGACAGAATTGTTGATTCGGGAAACATACCTCAATCTCAGGCGCTCACGACAAGAATTGTTCCGGTGTGGTCGCTTTTCCCGCCAAAAGCATTGTATCGGAGCGCCGCAACCTGTATGCTCACGCTTCACCTGAAACGATTATTTCATGAATACGAGACACCTCCCCTCTCTCCCTCTCCTCGGACTTTCCCTTCTCTTTCCCCTCGTCTTCCTGCAGGCCGACGAAGTGAAACTGAAATCGGGCGAAACCTTTACCGGTCGCATCACCTACGAAGCCGACGACATCATCAAAATCGAGATACCGGTCTCCGCCTCGATCAAGGAAACCAAAATCATCGGACGGGCCGATATCGCCGAGATCCTCAAGGACGCCCCCGACGACGTCGAGTTCAACCGCATTCAGGGCCTCGTCCCGGCCCCTTCCCTCCTGCCCGCGAGCTCCTACCGCCAACTGCTCGAAACAGGTCCCAACGCCTTCCTCAAGGCCTATCCCCAGAGCACCCACATCCCCAAAGTCGAAGAAATCCGCAACACCCTCGCCGAGGAACTCGACAAGGTGGAGCGGGGCTTCCTCAAAATCGAAGGAGAATGGTTCAGCCCCCGGGACAAAATCGATTACAAAGCCCTCATCGAATCGAAGGTGCGGTTCCTCAGCATGACCCAACTCGCCGCGGCGGATAATCTCAACGGCTACATCGGTGCGATGCGGGAGTTCGAGACCATTGAGAAAAACTATTACGGGTCTCCCGTTTTCCCCAAAGCCGTGGAACTGGCCCGCGAAATCATTCCCAAACTCGGCCGTCAACTCCAGACCATGGCTCGCAACGTCGATTACCGCAATGCGGAGTACGAACAATCGCTCGCCAACTCCACTCCCGACGCCCGCGAGCAACTCGTCCAGGCGCGTGCGCGCGAAGAAAAGGCCTACCAGGACAGCCTCGCCGCCGACAAGCAGGCCGGTTTGAAATGGGTCCAGTTGAACCCCCGGATCAAGGCATCTATCGAAGATTATCTCAGCCTCGCCAGCTCGGAGCTGGCCCGCATCAACAGCTTTGACGTCGCCGCGCTGACCCAACAGGCCGAGAAGCTCGTCGAAGCCGACAAACTCATCGCGCAGGATGAGTTGGAAAAAGCCCGCGCCCTCATCACCGAGGCCGCCGCCATCACCGGTCAGAAAGTGGGCTCGACAAGCAAATCCAAGAGCAAATCCAAGAGCAAGAGCAAAGGCCAGTCGGGACCGGGATCGTATATCGCCGCTCTCAACACCAAGGTGAACGACCGACTTGCCGAAGAAAAGGCCAAAGCCGACGCTCGCAAGGCGGCCGCCGAGTCCGAGGCCCTCACCGCCGCCTTGAACAAAACGACCTCCGCCGCCGAGGGCGAAACGGACAAACCCGCCGCCGAAGGAGAAACTCCCCCCGAAGGCGACACGCCCGCCGAAGAGGAACCCGCTCCCGCCGAAGCGAAACCGGAGACTCCCGTCGTGGACGACTTCGCCGCCCTCGCCGGATCCGGGAGAAGTTCGGCCAAGGCCGACGACGAGGAAAAGCCCTCCGGCAAAAAGAAAAGCAAATCCCGGAAATCCGAAGACGGAGAGGAAAAATCAAAAAACCGTCCCGCCGTCGTCGAGGAGGAAGGCGGATTCCCCACTCATCTGATCGTCCCCATTGTCACCGTACTCCTCATTGTCACCGTCGTCCTCTTGAAGGTCTTGGGAATCGGCGGCAAGAAATCGGAAGAATAACCGCGGCTCCCGGAAACGGATGGCCCGT
>CAYLJC010000417.1:0-3556 GCA_964383345.1 uncultured Akkermansia sp.
AGTTGTCGATCATGATTTTGAGGGCGACAAAACTCTCCGTCATCGAGCCGGGATTGACGCGATCTTCCCGGCGGTAACCGGGCACTTCGTTGCCGTTGACGGTTCCGGCGGTGTACTGGGCGCGAACCACGCCATGTCCCACTTCCCCGGCATTGCGGAAAGGGCGCAGGGACTTGAGCACCTTGACTTTTTCATCGCGGATTCCGTCGGCGGTGAGGTCGGCGGGCGGTTCCATCGCGATGAGACTGAGGAGCTGGAGGAGGTGATTCTGCACCATGTCGCGAAGCGCACCCGATTTGTCGTAGTAGCCGCCGCGACCCCCTTCCATTCCGAGATGTTCGGCGCAGGTGATCTGGACATGGTCGATGAAACGATTGTTCCAGAGCACTTCGAAGAGTTGGTTGGCGAAACGCAGGACCATGATGTTCTGCGCGGTTTCTTTGCCGAGATAATGGTCGATCCGGTAGGTATGCTCTTCGGCGAAGGTCTCGTTGACCACCTGATTGAGATGTTGGGCGGTGGCGAGATCGGTGCCGAACGGTTTTTCGACCACGGCACGACACCAACCGGTCGAGGAACGGTTCAGCCCCGATTCACGCAGGTGCAGAAGGATGTCGTCGAAAAATTCCGGTGCCGAGGCGAGATAAAAAAGGCGATTGGGACTGGCCCCCTCTTTCTCCATTTCATCGAGACGTTTTTTCAACGCGGCGTAACCTCCGGAATCCCCGAACTCGCTGATGTGGTAGGTGATGTTCTGGGAAAACTGAGCCCAGAGATCGTCGTTGTGCCCCTGGCGCGAGACCTCCTTGTTGAGTTCCTCCAGTCCGGCGCGGAATTCCTCATCGGACTTGTCCCGACGCGCGAACCCGACCACACGGAGTCCGGCGGGCAGATCCCCGTCCGCCGCGAGATTGTAGAGCGCGGGGATGAGCTTGCGGTGGGTCAGGTCTCCGGTCGCCCCGAAAATCACGAGGATACAGGACTCGGGGTGGTTTCGCAGGCTCAGATCCGCTTCACGAAAAGGATTTTCTTCCATCGGCGCAACGAACCCGCAGATTCCGCGCCATTGCAAATGAATTGACCGTGGAAATGGGAAGGCGTTTTTTAAGGAACCGCAGGCAAAAGCCGCCCCCCGCGATCACCGGTTTACGAAGGCAAAAACTCCTCGTATACTTGCCTCCACATGGATCTACTGAAAACGATACTGACGCATTGGTTCTTCTGGGGCTTTGTCCTGGGGTTCTTCCTCTGCATTCTCTCCGTCCTCTCCCACCAGAAAACCAAGAGGGAATACCGGCGTCTCAAAGGGCATCTCAGCGACAAGCTGGAGATCGAAGCGGATAAGCTCGGCGAAATGAAATCCCAGATCGATACGCTCAAGACCGAGAACGAGAACCTCCGCATGAAGGTGAACGCGGGGCGGGCCCAAAACGACCTCGCCGCCCTGGAGCGCGAACTCGAGATCTACGCCCGCGCCGAGAAGGTCATGGTCGTGAATGCGCCCGGATTCGCCCAGGCCTGGGAGAAAGCCAAGGAGGGTGCCCTCTGTGAACTCGAAGCCGAGGAATCCGGCAAAAGTCTGCCGCGCCGTATTTTCAAACGCTTTTTCACCAAGGGCAGTCCTGCCGTCGAGGCCGAAGTGATCGAGGCGCTCCCTGCGAATTCCACCAACCAGAAGACCGCGCCCGCAGGCGAATCCTGATCCCCGCCGCATCGCGAACAGGCCGTTTCCCATGACACTGGATCTTCCCGAACGGGATTTTGACGGATATATCTTCGACTGCGATGGAACCCTGGTGGATTCCATGCCGCTCCATTTCAAGGCGTGGGCGGCGAGTTTCTCCCACCACAACGCCCCCTGGGAGTGGACCGAAGACGAGTTTTACGCCAGCGCGGGAGTGCCGGATCGCATCACCGTGATGGAACTCAACCAGCGTTTCGGCGCGAATCTCTGTCCCGATCTCGTGCATGAATACAAGGCCGGGTGGTATTCCCGTCATATTCATGAAATCGAGGCGGTCGCGGCCGTGGCCGATCTCGCCCGCCGCTATCATTCCGAGGGCAGAAAAATTTCCGTGGCCTCGGGCAGCGATCTCTCCCTGGTGATCCCCTCTCTGGAGCGGGCCGGTCTCCGCGAATTTTTCGAAATCATCATCACCCCCGCCGATGTGGAGCGCGGCAAACCCGCCCCCGACATGTTTCTCCTCGCGGCCGAGCGCATGGGAGTCGCCCCGGAAAATTGCCTTGTCTTTGAAGACGGACAGGCCGGCATCGACGCCGCCGACGCCGCCGGGATGCCGAGCGTTTTTGTGCCGAGCCGGATCAGGGCCTGATTTGTTTCCATCTTTGTATCCTGTCTCCGGGTCTTCGAAAGATTTCTTGAACAATGGTTCGAGACGTTCGTAGCTCCCCGCGGACAACCCATGGGAAGATCACGAAAAAAGGGCAAAAAGACAGCGGACCGGAAACGGATTCGTTCCAAAACGACCGACAAACTGCAGGTCCTGCTCGCCGAGGTCACCGACATGCAGGCCCGGGAAACGGAACGGGCCGCCGAACTGGAACGATTCAGGGAATGCGATCTGCCGAAGTTCACGCAATGGATGGATACCACTCACGCGGAAAAAAGGAAGCGGCTGACCGCGATTTTGGACGAAGTGGAGATTCTTGAACTTGCGTTCGCAAAGGCTGAGTTCGCCTACCACAAGGGTATGTTTCGCAGCGAGGCCGAAGCCGTCGTCGCGACCGAAAAGGGAGTACGCGACGAGTTCACCAGGCTGGAGGCCGAGGAGGACCACTCCGATTCTGATTCTCCGAGCAGGCCTCCCGATGACGTGGTCGATCTCCTTTTCGAAATCTTCCTTGAGGAAGTGAAGGGGATCGATCCCGATGAACTCGATCCGGAAACCCATGATCGCTACCGGGCGGACTTCGAGGCCACGCTGGATCACGCTGCGGAGGGAGATTACGCGGCCTTCGACACAGCGATGGCACGTCTCGCGGCCTCGGACGACGAGGAGAGCCAATCCGCGACAAAGACTCTGTTTCGCCGCCTTGTGAGACGTCTCCATCCCGACCATCACCCCGATTTCGGTGAGTTTGAAAAATCTCTCTGGAACGAGGCGATGAAGTGCTACGAGCAATTCGACGCGGAGGGCCTCGAAAGGATCGAACTGAGACTCCAGATCCATGTGGGGCAAGACTTCACCCCGGCACAGACTCCGGCACTGCGGCGCTACCGGGATTTTTTAGAGATGCAACTGGAGGATATGCTCGACGAGTTGGAGGAAGCGAAGAGCCATCCGGGCTGGGGATTTTCGTTACGGCGAAAAACCAAGGCCTTTCTCAAATCCATACAGGAGCAGCTTGATGATGCGATTTCCGAAGCCTCCTTCCGTCTGCGGGATCTCAAGGACCTTTTTAATCAAGCAAAACGCTCCGTCTCCCGACCAAAGAGTCGCGGCGCGAAAAAGCGATCGGTCGCAAAAAAGAAAGCGCCGAAAAGAAAATCCGCCGCGAGGACGGAGGCACCTCCGCTGGTCCAGGAAGAATTCCC
>CAYLJC010000418.1:0-3329 GCA_964383345.1 uncultured Akkermansia sp.
ATCCGGCGAATTGAGATCGTGGCCACCCGCGAGCAACGCCGCGGCGTACGCGTCGAAATCATCATCGACCATCAAGACCCGGCCCCGATAGCGCTCATCCCAGAGCGCCTTCCAGCTCTTGCGAGGTTCCTCGATTTTGTCGGATCGATACGCGATCAATGTCGTTCCCCACATGTAGGGAACCGAATATTGATTTCCCGGATCAAAAGCGAGATCGAGAAAACGGGCATCCAAGTTGGAAAACCCGGAAATGCGGGACAAATCGAGGGGCTGAAGAAACTGGAGTTCGATGAGATCCGCGAGAGTGCCTCCATCGGTGATCACCAGATCAAACTCCGAGGGACGCGAGCGGAGCAGTGCCTCCATCTCGTCGAGATTGGTAAAAGTCACGAATTTGACCTCCAAACCGCTCTCCTTCTCAAAAGAGGAAACCACTTCTTCAGAAAAATATTCGTCGTAGGTGAGTACCGTAAGCGCCCCCTCCCGGGCTTCAGAAAGCTCGGCGCGGGATTTTTCCGGCGGAGCACTCTGTTGCGGACTCTCCTGACATCCGTTGAGAGCAAACAAAATTGTCAGGAGACAAAGTTTTAGAGAGGATCTCAGGTCAATCTTCATATTTTAAAAACATTTAGCAAAAAACCATATTTTCCATAATAAACAATATTTAAATTTATCTCTTTGTCTTGACTTTTCTTCGAATAACGAGAGAAATGGGGTTTATCCGTAAATGTAAGTCGCAAAATTGAGTTTTTTCTCAGGTGCTGGAAAGGCACCGTTGGAGAGAGGCTCCGTTCGCGCCGGAAACCGCAAGCAACCCCAGTCATGCAAGAAAAAATCTATGTCTCCGAATCCATGATCGGGCGGGGAGTTTTTGCCAAACTCCCCCTGAAACCCCGCGAGCTCATTTTTTACATGAACGGCAAGCTGATCGATTTCGAAAAATCCATTGCCCACATGGGGGAATATTCCGTTCAGATCGGGGCGCACAGTTACGTCGATCCCATTTCCCCGGCGCGTTACCTCAACCACTCCTGCGCTCCCAACGCGGGATTTGTGGACGACATCTCGTTGATTGCCCTGCGCCCCATCGTCCCCGGCGAGGAAATCCGTTTCGATTATTCCACAACGATGCTGGAACGGCATTGGGAACTCGATTGCTCCTGCGGAGTACCGGGCTGTCGCAAAAGAATCCAGGACTTCGACCTGCTCCCCTACAATCTACAGCAGCACTACCTGGAATTGGGAGTCGTACAATCGTTCATCCTGGAAGAAGTCGCGGCCTTGAAAGCAAAAGCGGCCTGAGCCGGTTTCGCTCCGGGGACGTGTTTTGCTCTGGTTTTTTCGGAAACCTGTAGTATCTCCTTCGTGAGTCTCCCGACCATGAAGGTTTCCACCATTGCCATTCTTGTCACTGTCGTTCTGGCTCTGGCCGTGGCGGTGAGCGACTACTTCCTGAAGCACGCCAGCGCGTCAGCCAGTCCCTTTGCCAACCGGAACTTTGTCATCGGTCTGCTCATCACCGCACTGTGCACCTTCGGCTGGGTGCTGGTCATGCCTCACCTGAAGCTGGCCTACATCGGGGTCATCTACAGCCTCACGGTCGTTCTCTCCCTCTGCGTCGTCGGCGTGGTCTTTTTCGAGGAAACCCTGCAACCCTCGGAATGGCTCGGGGTCGGCCTCGCCATATCCTCCCTGCTGCTGCTCTACCGCGTGGCCTGACCGCCCCCGGATTCGAGCGCACTTTCGAGCGCCCCCCGCCTCGCTCAATAACTCTTCGCGAAGACAACGCGTCCTTCGGCGGGCTTGCCGGTGAGGAGGCAGGTGCCGGGACCTCCGCGGAGGACGGGATCCTTCGGAATGCAGCGGACCGTTACCTTCAGCTCCTGTTGCAGCGCTTCTTCCTCCGCGACGCCGCCGGCCCAATGCACGAGGGCGAATCCGCCGTGGATGCCGGGCGAATCGGAATCGGACGAAGTGAAAAATCTCCGGAATTCGTCCATGGAGGTGATTTCCACGGTGTGTTCGTCGCGGAACGCCAAGGCCCGGGCCAGGAGATTGTCCTGAATCGACTGGAGCGTCCCGGTGATGTCGGCGACCGCGTCCGCCACGGGGAGGAACTCCTTGTCCTTCGGCGAGCGATCCCGCCGGGCGAGGGCGAGCGAGCCCTTCTCCAGATCGCGCGGTCCGATCTCGATGCGGACGGGAACGCCCTTTTTGATCCACTCCCAGTTTTTGACGCCCCCGCCGAGATCGCGCTTGTCGATCTCGACGCGAACGGATCCGCCGTGAAAGGTCCGCGTCTTCAGTTCCGCCGCCAGTTCCTCGCAGGCGGCGAGGATGGCCTCTTCGTGCTCGGGCTTGGGTATCACCGGGAGGATCACCACCTGAGTCGGGGCGACCCGCGGAGGCAGGACAAAGCCATCGTCATCCGAATGGGCCATCAGGAGGGTTCCGATGAGACGGGTGCTCACGCCCCAGCTCGTCGTCCAGGCCAGCTCCCGTTTGCCCTCGCGGCTTTCGAACTCGATTCCGGCGGCCTTGGAAAAATTCTGTCCGAGAAAATGCGAAGTCCCCGCCTGGATCGCTTTTCTGTCCTGGACCATGGCCTCGACGGTGAAAGTGTTGAGGGCCCCGGGGAAACGTTCGGCCTCGGTCTTTTCCCCCGCGATGACCGGAACGGCGAGGTGATCGGTGAGGAACCGCTCGTAAACCTCGTGCATCCGCTTGGTCTCCACCATCGCCTCCTCCGCGGTTTCGTGCGCGGTGTGCCCCTCCTGCCAGAGGAATTCGGCGGTGCGCAGAAAGAGGCGCGGACGCATTTCCCAGCGCATCACATTGGCCCACTGGTTGATGAGGAGCGGCAAGTCGCGGTAGCTGTGGACCCAGCGGGCGAACGCGGCACCGATGATGGTCTCGGAGGTGGGGCGGATCACGTAGGGTTCGGTGAGCGTGCCCGAGGGAACCATTTTCCCGTCCTGCAGCTCGAGCCGGTGATGGGTCACCACGGCACATTCGGTGGCAAACCCCTCGACGTGGGCGGCTTCTTTTTCGAGATAACTCACCGGAATGAGCAGGGGAAAATAGGCGTTTTTGTGACCGGTCTCTTTAAAAATGGTGTCGAGCTGTTGCTGGATGAGTTCCCAGACACCGTAGCCCCAGGGTTTGATGACCATGCAGCCGCGCACTTCCGAGTTCTCCGCGAGATCCGCCGCGCGGACCACTTGCTGATACCATTCGGGGAAATTTTCCTCCCGCGTCGGGGAGATTGCGTTCTGGGGGGCTGTGGCCAGGAAAAGGGGATTGCTGGACTGGAATTGCGATACTGCCCG
>CAYLJC010000418.1:3339-3547 GCA_964383345.1 uncultured Akkermansia sp.
CCTTGCCTCGCCTTAGCGAATTTACAGCGTGGAATAGAAGGGAAAAGCGGATGGAATGGCTCGCCACAAACAAATGAACCCCGAAGCGATTTTTCCAAGGCGAAAAAAATGCCCCGCACAGAAAACAGATCGAAATCGGATCTCTGTTCTCTGTCCGAGGCATTTTATCACGGGAACATCGAAAAACCTCCGCAACCGCACCGTCGAT
>CAYLJC010000419.1:0-3524 GCA_964383345.1 uncultured Akkermansia sp.
GCCGGGACGCGGCTGGGTCATGGTCGGGGCGGAGACGCTCGACGGGAACGCGCTCATCGAAGCGATGCGGGCGGGTCGTTTTTACGCGAGTTCCGGGGTTGTCCTCGATGCGATCCGCTTTGACCCGGACAGCGGAACCCTTTCCCTGGAGATCACTCCGGTGGATGGCGTTGAGTTCACCACCGAATTCATCGGCACCCGGAGAAACTACGACGCGGCAGCAAAGGAAACCGGAATCGGCGAGGTGTTTGATTCGGTCAGGGGAAACAAGGCGAGTTTCTCCCTCCCCGACGACGCGCTCTACCTGCGCGCCACCATCACTTCCAGCCGGAAACATCCCAACCCCTCGGTTCCCGATCAAAAAGAACAGGCCTGGGTGCAGCCGGTCGGTTGGAAAAAGTAACGCGCTCAGAGCCATCCGAGGACGCGGACCGGGTCGAGTTTCCCAACCTCCGTTCGCGGCAACCGGGCGAAGGAAGCGACACGGGCGACGTGTTCGAGCGGCGGCAGCCCTTCGTTGAAGCGGGCCAGAACAGCATGGTCTTCTTCCCCCTCGATCACAAGGACCAACTCGTTCTCCCGCCGTTCGTGCGGCACCGCCACAACCAGGCCGGTCCAGCCGAGCGCCGCCACGCGGGCACTGAGCGAGGAGAGGGAAACCAGCTCACCCGACACTTTCACGAGGTCGTCGCTGCGGCCGAGGAATCGGAGCGCCCCCTCCCGCAAGTCCACGCGATCCCCGCTCGTGAACCAGCCTTCCCCGTCGCGGGAGGTGTCAAAGTGCCAGCCCTCCGGCTGCTTTGTCGCGTAGCCGGAAAACAGCGCCTCACCTCGTATTCGCAACCGGCCGGCACCGTCGAGGGCGGTTTCCCAGTGAGGCAGAATCGGGAGCCAGTCCGTCGCCCCGTCGGTGCTGGTCGCAATTTGCGAAGCGGACTCCGACATGCCGTAGCTCGCCCACAGCGGCCAGCCCAGGGCGCGAGCCTTTTCCACCATCACAGGATCGATCCGGCCGCCGCCGAGAAACACCCCGCGCAGACTGGCGGGCGCTTCCACCCCGGCCCTGACAAGATCGCTCAAATGCACCGGAGTCAGCGAAGTCAGGGTCGCCCGCGATTGCCGGATCGCCGCGATCAGCGCCGCTCCGTCTTGTGTCCAGGCGTCCCAGGCCATCGGAAAAACGGTCGCCCCGTTGCTCGCCGCCCGCGCAAAAATGCCCAGCCCTCCGACGTGGAACGTGGAGAGACCGCCGAGCCAGCGATCTTCCGCGTTGAGTCCGCAATGCTCGTTGACCGCCCGCGCCGAAGCGAGCAGGGCCGACTTTGCCAGGATCACAAATTTGGCCGCGCCGCTCGAACCCGAGGTGGCGATCACCACCGAAGAACGCAGACCGCATTCTTTTTCCAGAAAAGGGCGCAAACCGTCCGCATCCACCGGACGCTTCGGATTCAGGCGGATGTCGAGTGCCTCCGACTCCCAGTAGGCGGGGGAAATCAGGTCAGTGGTGTCCATGGCAGGCCCTCCAGGAGATCGTCAAACCCCAGCCCGGTGCCGCCCGGAGCAAGCAGCCGGGGTCCCTCGCTACGGATTTGCTCAAAAAAAGGATCGGGCTCAAAACAGCGATGGGTCATCAGCCCGCAGGTCAGGAGACGCCCGCCCTCCGCTCCCGCCAGAAGCCTCGACGCTTCCGCCGCCGCCCACATTTGTCCCAGCGCGTGATCCATGCAGGAAGTCACCAAATACGGAGCCGGAGCCGGCGGCAGCCACGCGGTACGGGCCGGCTTGACCACCGCGATATCGCCGGACCGGAAGCGTCCCGCCGCCTCGCGATCGACGGCCAAGGGCACGCCCGCCCGACGCAGATTTTCCCACGATTTTTCCTCCCACGAAATCGCATCTTCGACCCACTCGATCCGCTCCCGCAACGAACCGAGGGCCTCCCAGAACGCGAGAAAAGCGGCTCCGTCGAAACTCTCATTGGCATCGAGACGCAGGAGAAACCCCGCTTCTCCCCACGTCCGGATTTCCTCCCGTTCACCGTCCGGATCACGACCGATCTTGATTTTCACCCTGTCGAATCCCGCTGCCCTGGCCTCCCCGGGCTTGTCCCCCGGGAGCGCCGACCAATGGCTCTCGGGAATCGGATGCTCAAAAAGGGAACGTCCCTCCGATCGCGCCCGGTCATCCGCTGCGGCGCAACGCAGCGCCCCCTCGATCAGCGGGGTGGACCCGCCGCGCGCGAGAGAGGCAAGTTGTTCATCGAGGACGGAATCTCCCAGCTCCGGCCAGGGATGCAGGCAGCCGTAGCCGCCGCCCCTCCGCAGGAGAGCGCCCTCGTGCTCGCGGCGTTCGCTCACCGCATTGAGTCCTGCGGAGGATCGCAGAGTGTAGCGCCAGTAGTGAATCGGACTCATGGGAGAGCGGCGCGCAAGGTCGCGGCAAAGGCAAAAAGGAGCAACTGCACCGCCCCGAGAGCGAGATAGCGATTGTAGCGGGGTCCCGGTTCGGTGCGGCACACCGCCAGGGAAATCGCCGCCCCGACCATGGCCGGAAGGAATCCGAGGAGCAGGGCCAACAACTCTCCCGGCAGCAGCAAAACCCAGAGCAGAACCGGAAGAAAACAAAACACCACGATTTCCGCCCGGGCGAATGTTTTGCCGTAACGCACCGCGAGGGTTCGTTTGCCCGAGAGGCTGTCTTCGGCGATGTCACGCAGATTGTTGATCGCGATGAGCACGCTGGAGTAAAGGCCGCACTGGAGTCCCAGCGTCCAGACCTCCAGCCCTCCCCACTCCCCCGCCTGCACGTAATGCGATCCTGCCACCGCCACAAATCCAAAGAACAAAATGACAAACAGTTCTCCCATTCCACGGTAGGCGAGCGGAAACGGGCCACCCGTGTAACCGTAGGAAAAAAAAAGCGAGACGGTCCCTATCACCACCATCACCCAGCCTCGTTCGAGGATCAGGGGGATCGCAAAAAGTGCCGCCGCCAGGCAAAAAACGAGCGCTCCGAGCAGCACCGTTCCGGGGGCGAGCAGGCCCGAGGCAGTGACCCGCCTCGGTCCGATCCGGTGTTGGGTGTCCGCCCCCTTGCGGTGATCGACCGCGTCGTTGAAGAGATTGGTGGCGATCTGGATGCAGAGACAACTCAAGAGGGTGAACCAAAAAAGCCGCCACGAACCCGAAAAGGGATCCCCGTCGATCAGCAAAGGCATGGACCCCACCCACACCGGCACCACCGCCGCCGGAAGAGTCTTCGGTCTCGCCGCCCATATCCACGCCTTCATTCCCACCTGAACGCTGCACTCCTGGCCCCTCAGGGCACCCTCGGAAATTTCGAAAAATCGGGTTTCCTTTTTTCCACAAACGCATCCCGTCCTTCCCTCGCCTCTTCCGACATGTAATACAGCAGGGTTGCGGTTCCGGCGAGATCGAGCAGGCCCATCTGGCCGTCGCTGTCGGCATTGTGCGCGGTCTTGAGACAGCGCAGCGCCAGCGGGGAATGTTCACGCATCTCACGGC
>CAYLJC010000420.1:0-3521 GCA_964383345.1 uncultured Akkermansia sp.
GAGCACCACGGAGTAGGGACGGCGACGCACCGCCTCGGAGAGCTGGCCGCCCTCTTCGTATCCGACATAACCGGGAGGTGAACCAATGAGACGGCTGCTCGTGAATTTCTCCATGTACTCGGACATGTCGATCTGGATGAGGGCCTCTTTGTCCCCGAACATGAACTCGGCGAGATTCCGCGCGAGGTAGGTTTTGCCCACGCCGGTGGGGCCCAGGAAGATGAAGGATCCGATGGGGCGGCGGGGATCCTTGAGGTCGGCGCGGCTGCGGCGCAGGGCGCGGGAGATCGCGGTGACCGCTTCGTCCTGACCGATGACGCGGCTTTTCAGCTCGTCTTCCATCTTGAGGAGTTTTTCGGTTTCTTTTTCCTCCATGCGTTGGAGCGGAACGCCGGTCCACTTGGCGACGACGGTCATGATGTCGTCTTCGTCCACGGTGACGATTTTCTCCTCGTTGGCGGCACGCCATTCGTTGAGAATCTCTTCGACTTCCTGGCGTTTGTTTTTCTCCTTGTCGCGCAGGGCGGCGGCATTTTCGAAGTCCTGGTCTTTGATCGCCGCTTCTTTTTCCGCGACGATGGCCTCGATCCGGGCCTCGAGACCTTTGATCTCAGGCGGGCGGGTCATCGAGGCGATGCGGGAACGCGCTCCCGCCTCGTCGAGGATGTCGATGGCTTTGTCGGGGAGAAAACGACCGGTGAGGTAGCGGGAGGAAAGCCTCACGCAGGCCTCGACCGCTTCGTCGGTGTAGTGCGCTTTGTGGTGGGCTTCGTACTTGGAGCGCAGGCCCTGGAGAATGAGGATGGCGTCGTCGATATTGGGTTCTTCGACTTTGACCTGTTGGAAACGGCGCTCAAGGGCGGCGTCTTTTTCGATGAACTTGCGGTATTCGTTCATCGTGGTCGCGCCGATGCACTGAAGATCTCCGCGGCTGAGGGCCGGTTTGATGATGTTGGAGGCGTCCATGGCCCCCTCGGCGGAGCCGGCCCCGACGATGGTGTGGAGCTCGTCGATGAAGAGGATGACGTTTTTGGAGCGCTTGATTTCGTCCATGACCGCCTTGATGCGCTCTTCGAACTGGCCGCGGTATTTGGTGCCGGCGACCATGAGGGCGAGGTCGAGGGTGATGACCTTTTTATCGCGGAGGAGTTCGGGGACGTTGCCCGAGGCAATCTCCTGGGCGAGACCTTCGGCGATGGCGGTTTTGCCAACCCCGGCTTCCCCTATGAGCACGGGGTTGTTTTTGGTGCGGCGGCAGAGGATCTGGATGACGCGTTCGATCTCGCTGCTGCGCCCGATCACGGGATCGAGTTCGGCGTTGTGGGCCAGTTCGGTGAGGTCGCGCCCGAAGGCCTTGAGGGCCGGGGTTTTGCCTTCCTTGCGGCCACTGTTGCCGGAATCTTCGAATTCACCATCGTCGTCCTCGGCGCTGCCCGAGAAATTCGGATCGAGTTCGCGGAGGATTTCGTTGCGGGTGCGCTCGATGTCGACCTCCAGATTCTTGAGGACACGGGCGGCGACGCCGTCGCCTTCACGGAGCAGTCCGAGGAGGATGTGTTCGGTCCCGACGTAGCTGTGATTGAGCGCCTTGGCCTCTTTGCCGGCGAGGGCGAGGACCTTTTTGACCCTCGGGGTGTAGGGGATGTTGCCCACCATTTTGGTCTCGGGACCGTTGCCGACTTGTTTCTCGACTTCCAGGCGCACTGTTTCCAGGTCCAGGTTCATTTTCTGGAGGACATTGACGGCGACGCCCTGCCCCAGTTTGATGAGACCGAGGAGGAGGTGCTCCGTCCCGACGTAGTTGTGGTTGAACCGGTCCGCCTCTTTCCTGGCGAGGGCGAGGACCTGCTGAGCTCTGGGGGTAAAGTTATTCATCGTCGTTGTCCCTTTCGGTCAATATAGAACTAAAATCAGGGGGAGTCAGGCCATTTAAGCTAGAACGGATAATATCGGCACGCAAAATGTCCCTTTCCTCGGGCGAAAGTTTTCGTTTGGCGGAGATTTGGAGGTGGGCCGGCTGGATTTCGGTGAGCAGGATGGTGATCGCCTCGCGCTCTTCTTCGGGGATAAAACCGAGGTCGCAGCCCAGTCGGATCATGGAAAGATGGTTCAATGCTTCTTTGGACGAAATAATGTGCGCAAACTTAAGCACGGCGTAAGCGCGACCGATCTGGTCCTGCATCATCGTGGGTTTGTCCTCGAGGATTTTCATCCGCGCGTTTTTCTCATTCACGATGAGCTGCGAGATGACGCGGTCGAGATGGGCGATGATCTCTTCTTCTTTCGCTCCCAGGGTGTTTTGGTTCGAAATTTGGAAAAGATTGGCGAGGGCCTCGGTGCCTTCCCCATACAAACCGCGCACGGCGAGGCCGATTTTATTGGCTCCGGCGATGGTCTGGCTGATCTGTTCGCTGAGGACGAGGCCGGGCAGGTGCAGCATCGCCGAGGCGCGCATTCCCGTGCCGAGGTTGGTGGGGCAGGCGGTGAGGTAACCGTACTGGTGATCAAAGGCGTAGGGCAGTTCGCCCTCGAGCTGGGTGTCGATCTGATCGAGGGCGTGGAAGGCCGAGAGGAGCTGGAGACCGGGCCGGATCGCCTGCATGCGGAGGTGGTCCTCTTCGTTGATCATCACGCTGATGGTCTGTTTGCGGTTCATCACGGTGCCGCAGCCGGGGCCTTTGGCGGCGTGTTCGCGGGAGATGAGGTGGCGCTCGACGAGGACTTGTTTCTCGATCGCGCTGAGTTTGGTCATCTCCTCGGAAAAGGAGTCCTTCATCTCGGAGAGTTCCTCGAGAGTGGGCCTCACCGTGTCCATGACAAGGTGGCGATCCTCTTTTCTCGCCCAGCCGGGGAAGGGGTGGCCGAGGAGGTTGCGGGCGAGACGCACCCGGCTGGTCATGACGATGTCACTCTCGGGACCGGGTGTCCGCATCCATTCGGCGGGTTTTTTCAGGAGAGTGGAGAAACGCATTGTCGCAGGGAGACTCGGTGTTTTTGGGAATGAGACCCCGGTGTGCCAGGGGGCGGGATCGGATCAAGGGAAGTTTGTCGGGTCGGGCGGAAGCCGTCGCTCACGATTCACTGAGATGGGTTTCCATCTGCGAAATGGCGTCCCGCAGCCGGGCGGCTTCTTCGTAATCTTCGTCTTCCACGGATTTAGACAGCGCCTGTTTGAGTTCGCTCAATTTGTCGAGCGGGGTCACTTCGGGCCGGGGCGCGGGGGGCTCCGCCTCCTCGTCGAGCAGGCCGGGGAGGTCGGGGAAGGAAGCGGGGATCTTGCCGACGTGCTGGGTGTGTTTGTGCATCGCCTCGAGGAGCCCGTCGAGACCTTCGTCGAAGACGTGGTAGCAATCGGCGCAGCCGAAGCGTCCGGTCTTTTTGAAATCGCTCTGCGAGAAACCGCAACTGCCACAGACGAGCTCGTCCTTGTGTAGAGGAGGGTCCATCGCGGTTTGTTGTCCCATGCCCTCCAGCATGTCGGCGAGGGCGAAGCCGGTCGGGTCGGTCACCCCTTTGTCGTC
>CAYLJC010000421.1:0-3519 GCA_964383345.1 uncultured Akkermansia sp.
AACTTCATGGAGCGCGGGCACGACGACGAACGCCGCATGGACTACGTGAAAATCTGGTTTCACAAGGAGGTGTGACTTCCTCCGGATCGCTTGGGACCGAAGGAGACCACCCTTGCCCTTTCTCCGGGCCGCGCCATACTTCCCGCCTATGGCCGGTTCCCTTTCCTACCCAGACATCGGTGTCGTCTTCGACCTCGACGGCGTCCTGATCGATTCCCACGACCAACACGAGCGGAGCTGGTTCCAACTGGCCGCCGAAATCGGCAAGCCGCTCACCAAGGCGCAATTCAAAGAATCCTTCGGGATGCGCAACGTCATGTGCATCCCTCATGTGTTCCACTGGACCGCGCCCGAGGACCACGAACAAATCGCCCGCCTCGGCGACCGCAAGGAAGAACTCTACCGCGAACTGATCCGCGCCGACGGAATCGCCCCGCTGCCCGGAGTCGTTGCCTTGCTCCAGTCCCTCAGCGAGGCCGGAGTCCCCTTCTCCCTCGGCTCCTCGACCTCGCGGGAAAACATCGCAACCTGCTTTTCCGCGACCGGGCTGGATCGTTTTTTCGGCCCCCGCTACACCGGCGCCGAGGACGTCAGCCGGGGGAAACCCTTTCCCGACGTCTTTCTTGAAGCCGCCGCAAAAATAGATCGTCCTCCCTCTTCCTGCCTCGTTGTCGAGGACGCCCACGTCGGTGTCGAGGCCGGTCTCGCCGCCGGGATGAAAGTTCTCGCCGTGACCACAACCCACCCGCGCGAGAGTTTCGCCGACCTGGAGACCGTCCGCATCGTCGATTCCCTCGCCGAAGTGGACGCCGCCGCCGTCCTCGCCCTGCTCACCACGCCCGAGATTTGCGGTTGAGAACAAATCTCTTCCGTGTAGGAGTCTCCTCGTCACCGACTCGATCAACCCCTCGCCTCACCCCCGCTTCATGAGAGTAAAAGCTTTCCCCGCCCTCGTTCCCGCTCCCGGTCTCGCCGCTTCCCTCGCCTCCGTGCCCTACGACGTGATCAACACCGAAGAAGCCCGCGCCCTCGCGGAAGGTCTTCCGAACAGTTTTCTCCGCGTCGAACGCGCCGAACTGGAACTCCCCGCCGACACCGATCCTTACAGCGAGGAAGTCTACGCCCACGCCAAAGCCAACTTCGAGAAGATGCAAAAGGACGGTGTTTTTGTTCGCGAGCCCGAACCCTGTCTCTACTTCTACCGCCAGGTCATGAACGGTCGCGCCCAGACCGGCATCACCCTCGCCTGCCACATCGAGGACTACGAGAACGACCTCATCAAAAAGCACGAAAAGACCCGCAAGGTCAAAGAGGACGACCGCACCCGCCTCACCGACGTCCTCGGTGCCAACACCGGACCTGTATTCCTGACCTACAAGGACGTCGCCGTCATCGACGCCTTCATTGACGATTGGATCGCCTCCCACGAACCCACCAGCGACTTCGTCGACGATGTCGGGGTCCGGCACACCGTCTGGCGGGTCACTGCGAACGCAGCCGCCCCGGTCCTCTCCGCCCTCGGCGAAGTCCCCTATTCCTACGTCGCCGACGGTCACCACCGCAGTGCCAGCGCCGCCCGCGTCGGCAAAGAACGTCGCGAGGCCAATCCGAATCACGACGGCAGCGAAGACTACAACTGGTTCCTCGCGGTGATGTTTCCCGCGAGCCAACTCAACATCCTGCCCTACAACCGGGTCGTCAAAGATCTCAACGGACTCTCCGCCGACGGATTCCTGCAACGCCTCGCCGAAACCTTCCGCCTCGATTCCAACGGACAAAAAACGCCCGATCATGCCGAGTCCGCCTGCCTCTATCTCGACGGCGCCTGGCACACCCTCTCCTGGAAGACGGTGGAAACAACCAATCCGATCGACCGCCTCGACGTTTCCTTTTTGCAGGACCACGTGCTCACCCCCCTCCTCGCCATCGGCGATCCCCGCACCGACAACCGCATCGACTTCATCGGCGGGATCCGTGGCACCGCCGAACTGGAGAAACGCGTCGACAGCGGCGACTGGGCGGTCGCCTTTTCCCTGTTCCCCACGACAGTGCAGCAGCTCATCGACATCGCCGATGCGGGCGAGATCATGCCGCCCAAATCGACCTGGTTCGAGCCCAAGCTGCGCTCCGGCCTCTTTGTTCACACCCTGGACTGATCGGACGAACCCTCCTCGCTCTCACCACAGCACCGGCGGCCCGGCTCCCCCGGCGCTGCTTTTCCTGAGCGGCTTTGCCCCCACTTCTTTGCGCCAGTCGTCGAGGAGTTCGGAGAGTTCCCCGGCGATTTCACTCTCGAGTTGTTCGAGGTTGTTGTGCTCGTTGGGATCGGATTCGAGATGGTAGAGTTCGTAGGCGCCGTCTTCGAGATCCTGGATCAGTTTGTATTCTCCGCGCCGCACCGCGCTGGCGGGGAATCCGCCTTGGTTCGAGTAGTGGGGGTAATGAAAGTAAACCGGGCCGCGCTCGAATTTGGCGAAGGGGTTGCGCAGCAGCGGAACGAGGCTTTTCCCGTCGAGGTGCTGGTCGGGCTTGGCGGGGAGCCCGGCCATCTCCAGCAGGGTGGGGTAAAAGTCGGTGCTGACGGCGTGGGCGGTGCAGCGGGTCCCCGCCGAGGCAATGCCGGGCCAGCGCACCACCGTGGGCACGAGCAGACCGCCTTGGTAGATCCAACCCTTGCCGCCGCGCTTGGGCGTGTTGGAGGTGGGGTGGCCTTCGCTGGTGGAGAGTCCGCCGTTGTCGGAGGTGAAAATGACGGCGGTGGTGTCGAGAACGCGCCCGACAGCGCTGTCGAGGCTCTCGACCATGGCGGCGTAGGTGGCGTGGTCCTGACGGATACGCACTTTTCTCGGCTCCTCTGTGTTCGGCCAGACCTGGCGTTCTCCGCCGACATCGAAGCTGCCTTCCTCGTCAGCGAGGCCGAGCCGAGCCGCCTTTTTTTCGTATTTCTCGATCAGTTCGCGGGGGGCCTGCAAGGGGGTGTGGACGTTGTAGAAGGAGAGACAGAGGAAGAAGGGATCGTTGCTCTGGGCGGCTTCCTGGAGAAAGGCGACGGATTCCTCGGCGAGGCGGGAGGTGAGGTATTCGCCTTCGGGACCGGGCTCGAGATTCTCGATGTTTTTGTAGGGGGAGAAATAGCTGCGGGGGTGTCCGTTCTCGCCCCCGCCCCGGTTGCTCTCGAAGCCTTGGTCGGTCGGGCCGGCCCCGGCACCGCCGAGATGCCATTTGCCGGCGAAGAAGGTGCGGTAGCCGTTTTCTCTGAGGGCCTCGGCGAGGGTGATCTCTTCGGGTGCCAACCGGGTTTCGAAATCCGCCGCATCGAAGGTGCCGTTGCGCCGCCCGGAAAAATAATTCGTCGTGCCGGTGCGAGCGGGGTATTTGCCGGTGAAGATGCTCGCGCGGGTCGGCGAGCAGACGGGGGCGGCGGCGGCGAAATCGGTGAAGACCATCCCGCTCGCGGCGAGGCTGTTGAGGTTCGGCGTCTCGTAAAAGGTCTCGGGATGGTTGAACCCCACGTCCATG
>CAYLJC010000422.1:0-3509 GCA_964383345.1 uncultured Akkermansia sp.
CGTCCGCCTTGAAAAATCCGCGGACCCCGGAGACGACTTCGTTGCCGCCGTGCAGGACCAGGGCCAACGCCGCGCTGAAATCCGCCGCGAGCGGCAGGGAGCGCTCCCCCAGAGCAACCGTCTCCTCCAGCAAAGGATTGCGCAGGGACAAAGTCACCCGCCTGACCCCTCCCTCGGCGGTGGGAAAGTAGACGGAATCGATCGTCGCGGTGACCGGGACCTGAACTCCGCGGTGAGAGAAAAATTGCAGTTCTTCCCTGCGATCCGACCGCTGCTCGCGTATCCCCACGAGCGCGGCCCCGACACCGCTGCGGGTTTTATTGACGATGCCTTTTTTCTTCAGCCCGCTCGCGGGGATGAGCCGGTCGAAATACGCCTCCCCGTAGGCGGAGTCGGTCGCGAGGTGAACTTCGAAGGCCTCGTCGCCGCAGGTGTAGAGAGACGCCCCCTGCCCGGGGCCCCGGGGATCCTCGCTCCATCGGGCCGCGAAACCGGAGAGGGCGCTGTTGTAGAGCTTGAAGAGCGCCTTTTCCTCCTCCGAACCCGGCACCGTTTTCCCGGAAACGAGGCGAAAATGGGCATCGGTCGCCACCTTGAGAAACGTCCCCGCCGCCTCGGCGTTTTTTCCCTTGGCCTGGGAACGTTCCGCGATCCGCAACAAATCGGCGGTCTCTTCCGCGAAATCCGCGAGGGCGTCGAAGGGAGCCGCGACAACCTCCTCCAGCACCTCGGTGGACCGGAGCCCCCCGTTGGTGATCGTATCAGGATCGGTCCTCACCTTTACCGTGGAACACGAGCTGAGCGCCAGGACGGCGACGGGAACGAGTCCCCGGATCACACATCCGAACCATCGCTGTTTTCGGCGGGGAGCCATCACCAATTGTTTCATCCGGAAGGCAGAAAAGAACCGACAGGAACGCCTGCGGGGACGAAAGTGGTAGGCGAAACCACGCTCTCCCGCAATGGAAAAGACCACGGATCAGGTCTCGGGCGGTTTTTCCCGCTCCAAAGCGGTGAGCATTCCCTGGAGCAGATTCACCTCTTTTTCCGACGCCAGGGTGCGGGAGAAAAGACTGCGCAGCGCTTTCACCGTGGTCGGTTTCAGGTCGGGAGTCAGAAAAAAAGCCCTCGCCTCAAGAGCCTGTTCGAGGCGTGTCAGAAACCGGTCGAGATCCCCCCGGGTCGCGGGAAGCTCCGACAGAGGCCGGGTCTCCCCGTCGGCCGCAGCCCGGGCACGTTTCCATTCCCACCCGAAAAGCAGGACGCACTGGGCGAGGTTGAGCGAGCTGAAATCCGGGTTGGTCTCGAATCGCATCAGCAGATCCGCCCGTGCCATCACCGCGTTGTCGAGTCCCGACGCCTCGGGGCCGAAGACAACGGCGACACGCCGCCCTGCCCCGGTCCAGGCGGCCACCCGCTCGGAAGCGATTTCCGAAGCGACCACCGGCACCGGGAGGGAGCGATCCCGCGCCGAGGTGACAACGACGTGGTGGCAGTCGGCGATGGCGGCCTCGACCGTGTCGTGGACTTCCGCCATTTCCAGAACGCGGTCGGCATCGGCGGCGGTGGCGACGGCCGCGGGGTTCGGCCACCCGTCGCGCGGACGCACCAGGCGCAGGTGTTCGAGACCGCAATTGAGCATCGCCCGCGCGCACATCCCGATATTTTCCCCCAGTTGCGGTTCCACGAGAAGGATGACGGGCTGGAGATTGATTGACATGAAAGGCTGTGCGAAGATTGTCGCCATGGAAGTCCCCGAAACCATCACCTGTGTCGATTGCGGGCAGCCGGCGCATCGATTGAGCCATCCTCCCGAGGAAGGCTGGGAAATCGGAGACTATGTCGCCTATCGTTGCTCGGGTTGCAACGACAGGTGGGATCTTGTCGTCCGCGACGAAGACGTCCCGCCCCCCTTTCCCTCCTACGCCTCCGAATTCCGCGCCCTCCTCGAAGAAAGAAGCGCCCCTCCGGCTCCTGACTCCTGAATCCTGAATCCTGGCTCCTCACCTCCACCATGCCTGCCAAACACATCCTCCTCTTTGACAGCGATTGCCCTCTCTGCACCTTCCAGAGCCGACTGCTCTCGTGGATGGACTGGCGGAACGTGGTCGAAATGGTTCCGCTGAAGGAGGCGCGGGCGGTCGACATCGCTCCGGACATCACCCGCGAAGATCTCCTCGAGGCGATCCACTGCATCACCCCCCAAGGAGAAATCCATCGCGGGGCGCGGGCGATCCGCTTTCTCGGAATGCGCATCCCCCTGCTCGTTCCGACGGGCTTGTTGCTCTGGTTCCCCGGAGTCATCCGGATCGCGGAAATCGTCTACGCCTTTGTTTCCAAACACCGCCTTTTCTTCAGCCGCATCTTCGGCTGCAAGGGGGCCTGCGCCATCCTCCCGGAAAAACGCGAAGGCTGAGAGGAATCGCCCCCTTCACGAAGGGATCAAAAGGTGGAACCGCAAACCCGCAAAAATTTTCTCAGCCGCCGCGCAGGTTTTTCCGCCAGTCAATCTTCTCCTCTTCGACTGATGCAAACTCGTCCTGATACGCCCGATCAAATTTCGATCTATCATCCGGGTGGACGTAAACGAGGACCTGTGCGCCTTGGCCGAATGATCCGCCCAAATGCGCCGCAACCGGATCCATTCCGGAAATTCCAGTGTTCTGAGTCTCGAAATAGAATCGAATTCCAGAAGCTATTCGTACCTCGAAAAGACGCTTCACCTCTGTGACGTGATACCAGCCGACTCGACCGTATTCTGATTCGTCGATTTCCTCCTCAGCCATTTTCCGGAGAGAACGCCCAAGATCACCGACCGCTGCCCGAGAGCGCGGTCACAACAACAACACAAAAAGGAAACAAATGAAGGAACAACTCGACAGCACAACGGGCAGCGGTTCTGGTGGATCGCTTTGTTCGCGGATTTGTCGCGACCCAGACCGCATGGCTGAAATGGCCAAAGAAACGGAAGATGACGACATCTTTGGAACCCGACAATTCCCGATCTGTTACTTCCCTCCATCGGCAACGGTAGGGCAAGTAATGTCCGCTCTATACTGGCCGAAGTCGTGGGAGATCGACAGCGCGGACGAAGAAGATGACGGGGGAATCCTCGCTAAAACACGATGCAAGCCGGAATACGTGAGAAAACTGATCGAAGAGACGATCAAGGCAGGAGGCGGCTTTTATTCCGCGAACAGTATTAGTAGCCCACTTTGCTATCGATATTCTTCACGCTATCCGAGACGGCGGGCACCGTCCAGCAAACCGATTTCGGCCCGCCGCGTCAAGTGGTTACGGATTTTTTTCGCGCGACCGGACATCGCATATTGGAACTAGGTTCCCTAAAAAATCCAGAAGAATTGAAAATCGGGACAGCTTTCTTAAATCATCACAAAACCAAACTCACGGGATTTTCAGGAAGAGCGAAAGGGATCCGCAACGGCGAGGGTGTCAAAGATTGATTCGGATGCCGCTTGCGGCATCCTCACCCTGCGGGCTTCGCTCCG
>CAYLJC010000423.1:0-3505 GCA_964383345.1 uncultured Akkermansia sp.
GGACACCGCATCGCCCAGCTCCGAGAGAACGGGGCGCAGCGCCGCCTCGGCCTTGGCGACGTCGTCCTTGTGTACCGTGAAAGAAATATCGGTGATCCCCGTCTTGGAGACATTCTGGACGATCATGTCCACGAGGATGTTCGCCGCCGCGACCGCCCCGAAAATTTTTCCCGCGGTGCCGGGAAGATCGGGGACACCGCCGATGGTCACTTTCGCCTGGGCTCGCTCCAGACTGACGCCTCGGATGACTACGGATTCCATGCTCATGGTTTCTTCTCGGACTAGGGTTCCAGGATTGTTGTTGAGACTGCTGCGGACTTCGAAACGAACCCCGAATTTCTTGGCGAACTCGACGGAGCGCGACTGCATCACCTTGGTCCCGGAGCTCGCCATCTCCAGGAGTTCGTCGTAACTGATCTCGGGGATTTTTTTTGCCTCGGGGACAACGCGCGGGTCACAGGTGTAGACGCCATCGACATCGGTGAAAATCTGGCAAAGATCGGCGTCGACCGCCGCCGCCATCGCGATCGCGGTGAGATCGGATCCGCCGCGGCCGAGAGTGGTGATTTTTCCGTCGGCCGTTTTGCCCTGGAATCCGGCGAGGATGATGATGTTCCCCTCGTCGAGGAGCGCGTGGACCCCCGCCGGGGAGATATTGGAAATGCGGGCCTTGGTGTGGACTCCGTCGGTTTCGATCCCGGCCTGGGCTCCGGTGAGGGAGACGGCCTTCGCCCCCATCGCGTTCAGCGCCATCGCGGTGAGGGCGATGGTGGTCTGTTCGCCGGTCGCGAGGAGCACGTCCATCTCGCGCTCGCTGGGCGCTTTGCCATCGCCGGTGACCTGCCCGGCGAGTTCGATGAGACGATTCGTGACCCCGGCCATGGCCGAAACGACGGCGATGACCTGATTCCCCGCATCCCGCGTCTCGATGATCTTCCGCGCGACATTGAGGATGCGCTCGGGCGTGCCGACCGAGGTTCCGCCGTATTTCTGGACGATGAGACTCACTGATTGCAGGGGGTTCCGTAAAAAGAAGGGGGGAGACTTATGCCTCAGGAACCGGCTTTGTCCAATGGCGTTTCCCTTCCCGGGGCGACACTTTCCCGCACCCATTGGAAATAACGCGCCGATCCCGCTTCGGGCGCAAGCACGAGAATCTCGGGAACTTCGTAAGGATGATGGGTTTGCAACCAGGATTCCAGTTCCGGGAGGCGAGCGCGGGTGGTTTTTATCAAAACGATGGCTTCGGCGTCGAGTTCGATCTCGCCCTGCCAGCGGAAGATGGATTCCACGGCGGGCAGCACATTGACGCAGGCCGCCAGTTGCGATTCAACGATTTGTGTGCCAATTTGTCTCGCTGTTTCGGCATCGGCGAAGGTCGTGAGCAGGGCGATCACGTCCTCAGGGGTGCCGTTTTGTCTCTCAATCATACGTTGGGCCAAGGTTTCCCGATAGAATACATGAATCCCGGCATTATCGACAAATTGATTGATCGTCTCGACAAACTCGAGCCCGAGGCGATCCAGCGCATCGTGTTGCAAATCGTGCAGGAAAAAGGGTTCCTCGAAAAGGTCTTTGAAGTCCTGCGCGAGGGCATCATCGTGACCGGGGTGCGGGATTCCATCCACTACATCAATCAGGCCGCCTGCGATTTTTTCGGTCTGGAGATGAAAGAGGCGATCCGCGGAAAAGTCACGGAACTTTTTCCGGGAATCGACTGGACCGAGGTGACCGGTTCGGGCGGCGTGGTCAACCGCGACCTCGTGGTGCGGTACCCCGAGCTTCGTTATCTCAATTTCTACATCGCGCCCCTCACGAGTCAGGAGGACGATCCCGCCGGTTCCGGGCAGCTCGTCGGGTATGTCATCATCCTGCGGGACAACACCCGCACCCGCGAACGGCAGATCAAGGAAATCGAGTCGGAAAAGATCGAGGCGGTCAAAAGCCTCGCCGCCGGGGTAGCCCACGAGATCGGGAATCCGCTGAACTCGCTCAACATCCATCTCCAGGTGGTCGAACGAAAAGTAAAAAAACAGGTCGATGCGGACCTCGCCTCGGAATTGCTCCAGTCGCTCGAGATCGCCCGCAACGAGATCAAACGGCTCGACTTCATCGTCGAGAAATTTCTCAGCGCGGTGCGGCCATCGCGTCCGAATCCGCAGACGACGGATCTCAACGAACTCCTCAACGAAGCCCTCCATTTCATCGGTCCCGAAGTGGCCGACCGGCGCATCGCGGTGACCCTGGAACTGGAGGACGAGCTCCCCCTCCTCCACGTCGATCAGGACCAATTGAAGCAGGTTTTTTACAATCTCATCCGCAACAGTTGTCAGGCGATGGGATCGAGCGGCGAACTGACCATCCGAACCGGCTGCAACGACGAGAATGTTTTCATCACCTTCGCCGACAACGGTCCCGGGGTGCCGCCCGATCAGGTCAGCCGTGTTTTTGAACCCTATCACACGACCAAGAAGACAGGGTCGGGTCTGGGCCTGCTCATCGTTCACCGCATCGTCCACGATCACGGCGGCGAGGTGGAATTCAAAAGCCGGGAAGGCATCGGAACGGAGGTGAGCGTGTTCCTTCCCCGCGCGGAGCGGCTCATGCGTTTCCTCCCGGAAAAATCGGACGCCACGATCATCGACGTGTAGCTGCGGAGTTGCGGAACTTTTTCGCCATCCGTCTTTCAGCCCTACAGCCTTTAGCCCTTCCCTGACCGAAACCTTATCCGCCTTCATGAATTTCACGGAATACACCGTCCTCGTTGTCGATGACGAGAAAAACACCCGCGACGGGCTGCGTCTCTCGCTCGAGGACGAGTTCGACGTCTACGTGGCGGCGAACATCGGCGAAGCCGAGGAGGTGCTGAAAAACGAATCCGTCGATGTCATGCTCACCGATCTGCGGCTCGGCGGGGAAAACGGTCTCGACCTCATCACCCGGACTCTGGCGCGTCCGAAGGCACCGGTCTGCATTCTCATGACCGCCTACGGCTCGGTTGACGTCGCGGTCGAAGCGATGAAAAAAGGCGCCTACGACTACGTCGGCAAGCCGCTCAACATCGACGAACTGGAGATCGTGATCAAACGCGCCATCCGCAGCCGTCAGGTCGAGGAGGAGAACGTCGCCCTCAAGGCGCAGGTCACGGAGCGCTACGGCCTCGAAAATATCATCGGACGCTCCGCCGCGATGCAGCCGATTTTTGAAACAATCCGTCAGGTGGCTCCGACCCGTGCCACCGTGCTGATCGAGGGCGAGAGCGGCACCGGCAAGGAGCTGGTCGGACGCGCCATCCACCACCTCAGCGGACGCCCGAAATCGAAACTCGTCACGGTCCACTGCGCCGCCCTCAGCGAGCAACTCCTCGAGAGCGAACTTTTCGGGCACGAACGCGGGGCCTTCACCGGAGCGTTGGAGCGGCGTGTCGGTCGTTTTGAAGAAGCCGACGGCGGCACCCTCTTCCTCGACGAGATCGGCGAGATCGATCTGAACACCCAGGTGAAAC
>CAYLJC010000424.1:0-3504 GCA_964383345.1 uncultured Akkermansia sp.
TCCATGTGACGACGCGAACTCGAGCCGTAGATCAACCGACCCGCCTCCACCTCGTGAAAGAACGCGAGGGCGAGGAAGGGTTTGATCATGCTCGCCGCCTGCAGTTGGCTGGAGCCGTTGATGTTCGCGATCTCCCGCCCCGAAGTAAAATCGTAGACGATCCACGCGGTCCGCTCGTAGCCGCGCAGCTTGCCCTGAGCTCGCAGCGACTTGATGTGCTGATCGATTTTCGCTGCCAGCGGACCGTCGTCGGCGCGACCGGGAATCGCAGGGGCGCAAAGAAGGAGAAGGAGCGGGAGAAAAAGAACTCGAAACAGGGGAAGCCGACTCGTCATGGGAAGATTCGGTGTGGGGATAAAAGTAAAGATCTCCTAAAAATACGGTATTTCTAATAATTTTCCTCCCCTTTTTGCAAAAAGGGAAAATCACTCGGACAAAACGGGCTTTCCGCAGCTTCCGAACGCGTCAGGGCGCGGGAGCTCCGGAGGCCGGATTTGTCTGCGGATCCGCCACCACCCGCACGACGCGGTTTCCTTTCCAGAGACGACCGTAGGCGTCGGTGGCCTCCACCTGAAGGGCATGGGATCCGGGAGCAAGACCGCCCGGGAGAAACCCTTTCCAAAGATGATGGGAGAGGATGGGAGCATTGAGCGGTCTCTCGGCCTCGGGGTTGGTCGCCATTTCGCGATTGCGGGTCTCCACGTAATGCGGGTCTTCCTCCAAAACTTTGTCGAGGGAGATCCAGTCCGACGACGTCCCCACCCGGATTCGCACGGTCGAGTCCTCGGAACCGTTGAAGACATTGACGTAGACCGGGGTCGTCGCCGCTTCCGCTGCGGAGATCTCGTTGGGAACGTGAATGTGAAATTGGTAGTCGGCCGGCTGGCGGGCCGCTTTGAAATCGAGGACATGGTTGGTGCCATCGAAACTCATGATGGAGTAGCCGTTCGGCGCTCCGTCGCGCATCGTGGCGTGGGGGATGCCCTGTTCGTCTTTTTCCCCTTTCCACCAGGTCCCGCAGACCGTGACATTGACGATGTGATGATGGGGTTTTTCCCCTTTCCAGCCATCCTCCGCGCCGATGAACTGGTGCGCATGCCAGTGGGTGTGCCCCGAGATGGACAGGGTGTAGGGCCGCTTCTCGATGAGCCGGTAGAGTTCGGTGCGGTTTTCCACGGTGGTCAGGGGGATGTGCATCATCAGGACGACGAGTTTTTCCTCGGGCACGAGGGCGAGATCGTTTTTCACAAAAGTGAGCTGACGTTCGTCGAGACCGCCCGCGTAGGTGAGTTTGCCTTCCTTGTTGCGGCGCCCCCACTCGATATCGTCGAGCACGATGAAATGGACGGGGCCGTAGTCAAAGCTGTAGTAGTTCGGCCCGAAATGGCGGTGGAATGTCTCGTCGGACTCCGCGTCGTCCGTCGCTTCAAAGTTGAGATCGTGATTCCCGATGACGTTGTACCAGGGAATTCCGATGAGGGCGACATTGGCATTGGAAGGCTCGAAAAGGTCCAGCTTGTCGAACATGATGTCGCCGAGGGTGACGCCGAATTTCGCATCGGTCCCGATCAGCTCGGCGATGACATCGTCGGCGATGTGGTTCACCTGTTCGATGGAGGAAGGCTGCGGGTCCCCGAAAAAGACGGCCTTGAACTGATCGGGTTCTTCGGAGGGACTCAGGCCAAAATCGATCGAGGCGGGAAGCGGTCCGGTCGGAGCGAGACCGGCGTAGCGGTAGTCGACGGAGGAGCCCTTCGGCTTGTGGATGTAATAAAATTGCGGCAATTGGTTCTCGTTCACCGGCGTCATCCAGCCACGGGGTTTGATGACAAAAAAGATCGTGTCGTCGGTGACCGGCAGGGTCCAGCGTCCCGAAGCGTCGGTCCGCACGATCTCGCGCTGGTTGGAGACGGAGATGCCCTCGAGACCGGGTTCCCCCTCGTCGCGGACGCCGTTGCCGTTCTGATCGTGGTAGACAACGCCGGTCGCTTCCGCCCCGGCGGCGGGGGCACAGGACAATCCCAGAATGACGCAAGCCAGTCCGGCTCCGGCGCGGCGAAGGAAGGAAGAGATGAGGCAATTCATGACAGGGTATCTTTTGCGCCAATTCGCGCCCGTGAGCAAGACTTCCCTCCGCCTCAATTCCGTCACTGTCCCTCACTCTGCCGCCGGGACATCGGGAACGTGGCGCTTGGCCTTGGAGCGTCCGCCTTTCCAGAGATCGTATTCCGGATCGGCGGTGGCGTTGAAGCGGGCTTCGAGGGTGCGGATCATCTCCTCCTGGATTTCCGCGAGAGCGGGCTGGCCATAGAGGTTGAAGCGCTCGTGCGGGTCGTTTTTCATGTCGTAGAGTTCTCCCGGGCCGTCGGGAAAACGGCGTTGCACGATCTTCCAGTCCTCGTTGCGGTAGGCCCGGCAGCCTTCCATTTCATAGATCATTTCATTGTCCCATTCCATGTTTTTGCCCTGCAGAACCGGAGCGAAACTGCGTCCGGGCGAGCGGGGAGCCTGCGGCATGCGGTGCCCCAGACCGAGATGGTCGAGCACGGTGGGAAGGAAGTCGTAGTTGGAAATGATGAGGTCGCTCTCGCCCGCGACGACCTTGCCGGGCTGCCGCACGAGGAAGGGAATCTGCATCATCAGGTCGTGCGCGGCGACGGGACGGGTGTGGTCGCCCATGCCGAAAAATCCGTTTTGCCCGCCCATCCAGCCCTGGTCGGCGGCAAACACCACGAGAGTGTTCTCGTCGAGTCCGGCCTCCTCCAGCGCCGCGAGGATCTCGCCGACGCCGTCGTCCACCGCGCTGATCTCGGCGGCGACCCGCCGGATGCTGACAATATTGTTGTGATAGTCTTTGTTGGCGTGCTGCCACGGATGCATCGTATCGCGGGGAAACGAGGGCAGATACTTGTCGGCGTAATAATCGTGGTGGCGGTTTTTCGCGGGTTCGAGGAGGAGCGGGCTGAGGCAGTAGGGGCCATTGTATGCGAGATAGAGAAAAAAGGGCCGCTCACTGTCCTTCTGCTCGGCGATGAATTTTTTGCCCCGCTCCGTCCAGAGATCGGTCATGTATTTCGGGGTTGGTTTGATCTCACCGTTCTCGATGATGGGGTCCGCATAAAAATCCCTCGTGCTGCCGCGCTCCATCGTGATCCAGGTGGAAAAACCATCCTGCGGGGTGAGATTCGCCCCGAGATGCCACTTTCCGACGAGCCCGCAGGTGTAGCCCTCGGAGTGGAGAATCTCCGGGAGAGTCTCGAACTCCTCCAGCGTGTAGTAGGCTTCGGGACCGACCATGTATTTCGGATCGAGAAAGGAATGCACCCCGTGCTGCGAGGGAATCAGGCCGGTGAGAAAAGTGGCGCGGGTCGGAGAGCAAACCGGATTGCTGCTGAGGGCGCGGGTGAAACGCATTCCCTCCGCCGCCATCTTGTCGATGTGCGGCGTGCGGATGTCGGGGTTTCCATAACAACCGAGGGTCCACGCGCCGTGATTGTCGGTGAG
>CAYLJC010000425.1:0-3497 GCA_964383345.1 uncultured Akkermansia sp.
CGCGCTGAACGATCTCGAGTTTCTCGCCAGCCTCACTTCGCGCGCCCAGAAAGCGATCGAGGCGTTTACGAACTTCGTTCACCGCTATTCCGACATCGTCCACACGAAGTCGGCGAACTACGCGGCGATGACGGAGGAGTTGATCCGGGAAATCGGCTACATCGAGTTCCTCAAGAGAAATTGCAAAACGACCGAGGAAACTGACAGTCGCCGCAAGAACGTCGCCGAGTTGATCGAGGGGATGCACGGCCATTTTGAAAAATCAAAACGCGGCCTGCGCGGGTATCTCGACAGTGTCGCCCTGATGCAGGATCGCGAGGACGCCAAGAACGAAGCCGATGGCAACGGTGTTTCCCTGATCACGATGCACGCGGCCAAGGGACTGGAGTTTCCCATCTGCCACATCATCGGAGTGGAGGAGGGCATCCTCCCCCATTCCCGCTCGGTCGAGGAGGGCTCCCGCGACGAGGAGCGGCGGCTCTTTTACGTGGGCATCACCCGGGCGAAGGAGGAACTCACCATCACCTGGTGCCACAGCCGCAGGCGCTACGGCGACAAGATGCCCTGCCAACCGAGTTCCTTTTTCCGTGAGCTCAGCCGGGAAGAGCTCGTCGAGACGGATCATCGCAGCCTCGCGGCCGTTCCGGCGGATGAGGAGTATGCGTCCGATTATTTTGCGAGGATGAAAGAGATGCTCTCCTCGTGAGAGGGCCGCGCCCTGTATTCCCGCTTGCACCTCCGGTCCCCCTGTCCGATTCTCACGGTGTGACGGAGACAAATTACAGGATAGGGAACGAAACCCTCATCAAGGTGCTCGACGGGGCCTCGCGGAAGCTTCGTTCCCTGCTCAAAAAACAGGGCCGGCTGGATCACGGGGCTCTCCGCGTCGCGGTGATCGGAGGCGGATGCTCGGGTCTGCAGTACAAGATGGATCTCGTCGATGGCCCCGCGAACCGCGACATTCTCGTCGAATCCAACGAAGTGCGCGTGGTCATCGATCCGAAAAGCGCCCTCTTCGTGACCGGCTCCGAATTGGATTTCAGCGAGGACCTGCAGCAGGGCGGTTTCAAGGTGACCAACCCGAACGCGGCGGTGACGTGCTCCTGCGGCGAGAGTTTTGCCGCGTAGGTGCCGAAGCAGGAAGGGGATGAGAAATGCGGGCGAGCCCCGTTTTCTCTCACAGGTCGATCCCGAAGCGCTTCAGGAGCACGGCCATGCCCGCGTAGAGCACCATCGTGAGGAGGCAGCAGATCAGCAGGGTCGGCCAGAAGGAAATCCCTTTGCGGAGGAGCCAGGGGAAAACGAGAAACATGGGCAGGCTCGGGAGGACAAACCAGAAAACCCCGGTGGAGTGAGCGGCGAGTTTCTCGGTGCGCTCGGCCGGGTTTTCCTGCATCCCGAACCAGATCCAGACGAAGGTGATCAGGGATACGAGCGGCAGCGAGGCGATGAGGCTGCCGAGGAAGGGGCGGCTCCGGGTGATGACGATTTCGTTCACCACAAAAATGAGGCCCGCCGAGACGAGAAGTTTGAGAATGGTCAGCATGGATGGCGATGAGGAAGAGAATGTGCCGGAGTCCTCTCGAGATCAGGTCCCGCATCAAAAGACGCATCAATCGAACTCGATCGCCCGCGGTGCCGGAGGACGGACGCGCTGCGCGGGGACTTCCTCCTCTTCCCCTTCGGTCATGACGGGGCGGGCGACGGGAATCCCGTTGCTCCCGATCTCGAGCGCGGGGGTGTCCCGCGCGACCGGATCGTTCTCCTCGCCCGGTTCGACGACCTCGGCCACGACGGAGGCGACCCGGGCGCGGATCACCGGGGCGAAGGAGTCGTAGGGATCGTTCGTGCCGATGATCGTCGGTCCGACCGGGAGAACCGGGACGGCGTCCTCCTGCACCACATAGCTGGCGACGAGAGGGCCTTTCCGGGTTTGTTTCGTGAGATTACGGAGCCGGTTGCCACCTTTTCCGTGGATGTGGCAGATCATCTCGAGATTGGTCCCGGGACGGAGGAATTCATTGTAGGTGCAGCGCACCTGCGAGGCGATGCCGTCGCTTTTTTGGACCACTTCGTAGCAGTCGTCCGAGGCGAGTTCGCCGGACTTCAGGCAGATTTCGACCTGCTCGGCATCGGGCGGGGGGAGAAACGCCTTGGGCTCGAATTTTTTCACCGCTTCATTCATCACCTGCGACCACACCGGGAGGACCGTGTCCGAACTGAAGGCACCCGGATAGATCGTCTCGCTCTGGTCGAAGCCGATCCAGATCACGCAGGTCAGCTCCGAGGTGTAGCCGATGAACCAATTGTCGGTGAAATCGTATTCCGTGCCGGTCTTCCCGGCGACGGGGTATTCTCCGAGGTCATATTTTTCGCGGGCTTTCGCGGCGGTGCCGTATTCGAAGGAATCGGAGAGCACGCTGTTGATCTGGTAGGCGGTGTAACGGTCTATGGTCGGTTCGCCGACCATGGCCACCTTGGGGGTGTAAATGACGTTGCCGAGGCTGTCCTTGATGTTGGCGATGATGTGGACTTTTTCGGTGCGGCGTCCGTTGTTGGGGAAAATCGTGTAGGCGAGGCAGAGTTCCTCGGGCGAACTGGGGTTCCGTCCGAGGAAGGTGGCGTTGAATTTCTGCAGGTCGCCCTCGAAGGTCATGCCCGCGCTCTGGGCGAGCCGCACGACCGGCTCGATCCCCACCCGCTGGCCGATCCGCACGGTGGCGGCGTTTTTCGATTTGGCGAGAGCGCGGCGGGCGGTGATGACGTTCTCGTAGACATTTTCGAAATTTTCCGGACCCCATTCGCCGAGAATCCCGGTGGTGCCCCCGACCATGACCTGGCGGGTGTCCATGGGGGTGTCATCGACGAGGGTGCCCGGGAAAAAGCCGCTTTCAAACGCGGCGGCGTAGACAAAAGGTTTGAAGGTGGTGCCGACGGGGCGGCGTCCCTGGGCGACCCGGTCGAACATGCTGTCGCTGAAGTCCCGTCCCCCGACCCGGGCGATGGTCGCCCCCGTTTTGTTGTCGATCATGAGGAGGGCGCACTGCAAATATTTCGGGGCGGGGAAGGTCTGGTCGGGGTGGGCCGACTCCTGAAAGGCCGCTTTCTTTTTTTTGTAATCCTGCTGGGTGGGATGTTTGAAATCGGGATGCTGCTCGATTTTGGCGAGTTGTTCCTGGAGGGCGTCTTCCGCCTGTTCCTGCAGTTCGCTGTCGATGGTGGTGTGGATGCTGAAGCCTCCCTTCGAGACCGCTTCATACCCGAGCAGCTCGATGACCTCCTGCCGCACTCTCTCGTAAACGAAGGCCGAGGTCCCGGTGATGTTGCCCTTGGCGACGGTGCGTACGGGAACCTCGTGGAAACGGTCGCGGGTGCTCTCGTCGATATAGCCCTCGACCTCCATGCGCGTGAGAATGTGGTTGCGCCAGCGCATCGAGGCCTCGGGGAAGCTGCGCGGGGAGCGGTGGTAGGGGTTGGGAATCGTCGCCGCGAGGGCG
>CAYLJC010000426.1:0-3494 GCA_964383345.1 uncultured Akkermansia sp.
ACTGGGCCGCGCCTGGATGGTGTTGCTGACGATGCTGCCCTCGGCGATGCTGCCCCCTTCGCGATGGTCGAAGAGGATTTCGGCGCAGCCATCGGACTCCTTGTCGTAGTTGTATTCGATGTCGCAGCCGGTGACGTGAAAGTTCCGGATCTCTCCGCCGATGACGGCAATGCCAGCCCGCTTGTTGTAGCTGATGTGGGATCCCTGGATGATGGTCTGGTGCAGATTGACCTCCTGGAAATAGATGCCGATCCCGGAGTTGTTGTAGATGTGGCAGGCATCGATGAGCACGTTGCGGTTCCGTCCGCTCACGACCACGCCGTGGCGCAGTTCGCGGAGAAGAAGGCGCTGCAAGGTCGGCTGCATCGTCCCGGTCACCTCGATGCCGTCGGCTTCGGGGTGATCTCCCACGATCTCGAGGCCGGTGATCTGGGGCATTCGCTCCTTCTCCCAAACCTCCGGTTGGAAGCTGGCGGGGCCGGCCGTGCCCTCATGGGTGCCGATGATGCGCAGGGCCGGTCCGGGTCCGGCCATGAGGAGCCGCGCCGTGCCGCCGGATCCGTCCATCGCAAAGCGTCCGACTGCGGCGAGATCCACCTCGAGCGTCCGGGTGATCCGGTAGTCGCCCCGCGGCAGACGCACCATGCCATCCTGTGATTCGTCGATGGCGCGCTGGATGGCGGTGGTGTCGTCGGTCTTCCCGTCGCCGACGGCACCGAACTCGCGCACATCGGCACGCGTCAGTCCCGTGGCAACGACAAAAGCGGAGCACAGAAACAAGAAGGAGAGGGGATTTTTGATCATGGCGATTGAGAGGGGATATCCCTTCTTTCTACCCCGAAGCGCCGCATCGGCCAATGACACGATCCCGGATTTTTCTCTCATGCTTCCCAAGAACGCGCCCCGCTTGGCTGGCCCGCATTTCTCATCCAGTCGCAGCGGGGAAATCCGGACACGCCTTGCCGGACCAATTCTCGCGGCGTCTCGCGACGCAAGGGTATGAGAAATGCGGGCTCGGTGCCATGTCGGCGAGTCAATTTGGTTCGCCTAATATTTAAGTTCTGTAAAATAAATGATTGCCGTACGGAGGAAATGCCCTCAAATTTATAAGAAGTTCAAGAATTTTAGTGAAATATGAGCGTTTTTCAAAATTATGGGGCAATGTGCGTTGTCTCCGTCGGTCTGTCTTTCGGTTTGGTCGGATGCGGGGATCCCCAGAAGGAGGCCCGTTCCAGCCTGGAGAAGAAGGGCTATGAAATGACCGCCAAAGATCTCCTCGTGGCGGCGGCTGCGGGGGATTTGGAGAGCATCGCGCTGTTCCGCGAGGCGGGTGCGGAGATCGACGGGACGGACCCGGTCGGCAATACCGCGCTGATCAAGGCGGCCTCGGGCGGGCATCTCAAGGCGGTGGAAACACTCCTCGGTCTCGGAGCGGATCCCCGCCGAATCAACGCGGTGGGGCGGGACGCGCTGATCTCCGCCTCCGCGAAAGGCTATGAGGATGTCGCCCGTATGTTGCTCCATCGCGGAGCGGACGCCACGCTCAAGGATACCGAGGGCTGGGGCGCGCTCTCCATCGCGGCTTACAACGGTCATGCCGGGGTCGTCTCCCTGCTCTCGGCGACCGCCACTCCGGCGGAACTCGACGACGCGCTCCTCGTGGCCAGTTTTTCCGGGGACGTCGGGGTCATCAACGCCCTGCTCGGCCAGGGGGCGAATATCAACGCCCGCAGCCCGGAGAGCAAAACACCGCTGATGATCGCCGCCTCCACCGGCAAGCTCGACGCGGTGCGGGTGCTCTTGCAGAATCAGGCGAATCCTTTTGCGGTGGATCGGGAAGACAAGACGGCCGCGAATCTCTCCCAGGACGCGGGTTTTGAAACGGTGACCCGGCTGATCACCAATCCGGACGCGTGGGGGACTTCGAAGGAAGGTCTCGCCGCGGCGGCGGAAATGGCGCAAGCGCAGGAAGCCCTCGAGGGCGGCGGAGTGGAGGAGACTCTCTCGAAAAAGGCTCCCGCGGCGCTTGCTCCGGGAACTCCCGCCGTGGACGGAGACAGCGTGGCGGACAAGCCGTCCGGCACATCCCTCGCTTCCGCGCCTCTGCGCGCCACGCCGGTGCGGGACGAGGTCGCGGGATCGGGTTCTGCTCCTTCTGTTTCTTCGGATGGTGAATCCGAGACCGGAGCGGACAGCGGTGGTGATCTTCGCGCGAAGGCCGCCGGGCTTGTGGCGCACTCCGCATCGCTCCCGCGGAAGGCGGATGCCGCCTCCCCGAGGTCAACTCACACCAGGATCGAGGCGGCCCGTCGCCTCCGCGAAGAGTCGAAGTCCAAACCCATCGTGGCCTTGAACGGCTCCACAATTCACTCCCGCACCCCCGAGGTCGCCCCGGTGAAAGGCATGGTCCTCGCCGCCTACCATGAGGAGTCGCTGCCCATCCTCGTGGATCAGGTGGACGGTACGAGCGCCACGGTGCGCCGCCTCGATGTGACGAGCGATTCCTTCGTGGCGGTCGAGGAGGGCGGTATGATTCCCGGAACCAACTACCGGGTGGAGGAGGTCACGAGCCGTTTTGTCAGTTCGAAAGAAGGCAAGGGGCGCATGGTGGATGTGTCCCGCATCCGGATCGAGGACACCAAAAATGGTTCGAGCCACTTGCTCGTCAAAGATGTCAGCGGCCAGACCGCCGACACCTACGCGATCCTCACCGCACCGAACAGCCAGTATCGTTATGTCGTCAAAGCGGGCGATGTTTTTCGCACCACCCAGCCGGACGTCGGTGCTGTCGAATACCAGGTGCTCGACATCCGCCCCACCGGTGTGGTGATCAAGGATCTCGCCACCGAGGAGGTCGTGACGGTGGCCCGCGACGGCTATGTCGCCCCGTGAGGGAACGGATCAGACGACGGTGCCGTCGGGGATCACGGTTCCCTTGGGGATCACGACGATGCCGTCACGGATGTGGCAAAATTCGGAGTCCTCGTTGACCCGGTCGCCGGGATGGATCACGACGTCCCGGCCGATGAGGGCGTTTTTGTCGACGATGGCGCGATGGATGCGGGTGTTCTCCCCGATTTTGATCGGCCATTCTTCGATCTTGTTGTCGTCATGCATCCCGATCTTGTTGTAATAATCCGACCCGATAATGATCGTATCGGTGATTTCGCAGCCTCTCTCGATGACCGAGCGCACCCCGATGATGGAGCGCCGGATCGTCGCATCGGTGATGATGCATCCGTCGGAGAGGAGAGCTTCTTCGATGACGGCGTTGTTGATCTTGCTCGCGGGGAGCAGTCGGGCCCTCGTGTAGATGGGGTTGTGCGCGTCGAAAAAATTGAATTTCGGCACGATTTTGGTACACTCGAGGTTGGCCTCGTAGTAGGAGCCTATCGTTCCGATATCTTCCCAATAGCCGGTGAAAATGTGGCTGTAGACGTTCTTTTCCTCGATGATGCCGGGAATGATGTGTTTGCCGAAATCCTGCGAGTCGT
>CAYLJC010000427.1:0-3487 GCA_964383345.1 uncultured Akkermansia sp.
GCTGTGGGACAAAGGTGCATCCCTTGATGCGCTCGTGCATCGCTTCACCGTCGGTGACGATCCGCACTGGGATGCGCACCTGGTGCATTGGGATTGCGTTGCCTCGGCCGCGCATGTTCGCACGCTGGAGAGCGCGGGTCTGCTGTCCGCCGACGAGCGCCGCGCGCTGATTGGGGAGCTTGCGAAGGTCGACGCGCTGGGTGCCGAAGGACAATTTTTCATCACGCCGGAGCAGGAGGAAGCAGTCAGGGCGGCCGCCTTGACTTTGCTCCACGCCCAGGGATAAACCCGAGAACTCTATTCCTTCCCCTCCATGACCCTCACCGGAAAACATCTCATCGGAAACCGCGAATCCGCCGAGTCGGACGAGACCTTTTCCGCCGCCAACCCCGCGCTCGGAACCTCCCTCAAACCCCCTTACCACGAAGCGACCGAATCGGAAATCGATGCCGCCGTCTCCCTCGCGGTGCGTGCCTTCGACCCCTTGCGCCGCCGCCTCGCCGAAGCCCGCGCCGACTTTCTCGACGCCATCGCCAACGAAGTCCTCGCCCTCGGCGACGAACTGCTCGACCGCGCCGCCGCCGAGACCGGCCATCCCCTCCCCCGCTGCGCCTCGGAGCGCGACCGCGTCGTGCTCCACACCCGGCAGTTCGCCGAACTCGTCCGCGAAGGCTCCTGGGTCGACGCCCGCATCGACCTGCCCGACCCCACCCGCCGACCGCTGCCCAAACCCGACGTCCGCTCCCTCCTGCAGCCGGTCGGACCCGTCGCCATCTTCGGGGCGAGCAATTTCCCCATCGCCATCTCCGTGCTCGGAGCGGACACCATGTCCGCCTTCGCCGCCGGTTGTCCCGTGGTCATCAAAGCCCATCCCGGACACCCCGGCACCTGCGAACTCGCCGCCCGCGCCATCCTCCGCGCCGCCGAGGCCACCCGCATGCCCGAGGGCGTCTTCTCCCTCCTCCACGGGAAAAGCCACGCCGTGGGAACGACCTTGGTGCGTCATCCCGGTCTCGCCGCCGCCGCCTTCACCGGCTCCCTCGCCGGAGGACGCGCCCTTTTCCAGGTCGCGAACTCCCGCCCGGTTCCGATCCCCTTCTATGCCGAAATGGGCAGCGTCAATCCCGTCTTTATGCTGCCCGGCGCCCTCAAGGCCCGCAGCGCCTCCATCGCGGAAAGTTTTGTCACCGCCCTCACCACCGGGGTCGGACAATTCTGCACCAACCCCGGCCTCGTCCTCGGCCTCGAATCGGAGGAGTGGTCCGATTTTTCTGAAAAAGCCCGGGAAAACGTCGCCGCTTGGTCGCCCGCCACCATGCTCCACGCCGGCATCCACAGCGCTTACGAAAGTGGCATCGCCGATCGCCTCCAGCGCGAATCCGTCGAACTCCTCGGACGTTCCGCCAGCGAAGCCGACCCCGCGAAATGCGAAGCCGCCGCCTATCTTTTCCGCACCACCCAACAGGGTCTCCTCGAAGACCCGACCCTCTTCGAGGAACTCTTCGGCCCCGTCTCCACCCTCGTCGGCTGCGGATCGCCCGAGGACATGATCGCCGTCGCGGAAGCACTCGAAGGTTCCCTCAGCGCCACGATCCACGGGACCGAAACCGACCTGGCCGACTACGCCGGACTGGTCGAGGTGCTCCAGCGCAAGGCCGGACGCCTCATTTTCAACGGCTACCCGGTCGGGATCGAAGTGTGCCACAGCATGCACCACGGCGGTCCTTATCCGGCGACGACCCACAGCCACTTCACCAGCATCGGGACCCGCGCGATCAGCCGTTTCATCCGTCCGGTCTGCTATCAGGACTGGCCCGATGCCATGCTTCCGATGGAACTGCAAAATGCCAACCCACGAGGGGTCTGGCGCATGCTCAACGGGCAGAGGACGCGGGACGGCGTGGCCGGGTGAGGGAATCTCCGGCACTCGAATCCACCGCGATCGCGTGACCTTTCCCCGCCGACGAAACCGGTCCGGCCATTGACGCGGACGGGATTTCCGTGGCACCTTGTCCCCATGAAGGGCCTTTGCGATCTCCGCGACCACACCCGCCGCCACTTCTTCGAACGCTGCGGTATCGGGCTGGGTTCCATCGCCCTCGGGGAAATGCTGGCCCGCGAAGGCCATGCCGCCCTGCCCTCCGGCGATCCCATAGACCCGCGCCGTTCCCACCACCGGGCCAAAGCCAAAAACGTCATTTTTCTTTTTATGGCCGGGGGGCCGAGCCAGTTGGAGCTTTTCGAGGACAAACCCCGCCTCCGCGAATTCCACGGCCAACTCCCGCCCGAATCCCTCGTCGCGGGCAAACGTTTTGCCTTTCTCCCCGACGACGCCAAGCTCCTCGGGGGCCAGCGGACCTTCGGCACCTACGGCGAGATCCGGATGGAACTGAGCGACCTGCTCCCGCACCACCGCAAGATCGTCGACGAAGTCACCTGGCTGCGCGGCATGAAGACCGATGTCTTCAACCACGGTCCCGCCAAGCTCTTCATGAACTCGGGTTTCCAGGTGCCGGGACGCCCCAGCATGGGATCGTGGGTGACCTACGGGATCGGGAGCGAATCGCGCGATCTGCCCGGCTTTGTCGTGCTCCAGTCGGGTCCGCGCGGTCCCCGCGGAGGCAACGCGCTCTGGTCGGCGGGATTTTTGCCCTCCAGCTACCAGGGGGTGCCTCTCCGCGGCAGCGGCGATCCCATCCTCAACCTCGCCAATCCGCCGGGGATCTCACGGCAGCGCCAGCGGGATTTTTTCGACCTCGTCGGCACCCTCAACCGCGAGCGTCTCGAAGTGACCGGTGATCCCGAGATCGCGACACGTCTCTCCGCCTACGAGATGGCCTACCGCATGCAGAGCAGCGCTCCGGAATTGATGGATCTGTCAGGAGAAAGCCAGTCCACCCTCGACCTCTACGGGGCCACCCCGGGTGGAAACAGCTACGCCAACAACTGTCTCCTCGCCCGTCGTCTCGTCGAACGCGGGGTCCGCTTTGTCCAGCTCTACCACACCAACTGGGACCACCATGGCGGTCCCACCGAAAATCTCGACAAGCATCTCCCCGAGATCGCCCGCGAAATCGACCAGGCCTCCGCCGCCCTCGTCCTCGATCTCAAACAACGCGGATTACTGGAGGACACCATCGTCATCTGGGGCGGGGAGTTCGGGCGCACCCCCATGGGCGAGGTCCGCGCCGGAGGTGCCGGCGGACGCGACCACCACATCGACGCCTTCACCATGTGGGTCGCCGGCGGCGGGTTCAAAGCCGGACACATCCACGGCGCCAGCGACGACTTCGGCTACGAAGTCACCGAGGGAGCCGTCCACGTCCACGATCTCCACGCCACCATTTTGCATCAGTTGGGCCTCGACCACGAGCGCCTCACCTACCGCTTCCAGGGACGCGATTTCCGCCTGACGGATGTGCATGGAAAAGTCGTGCGGGAGGTGCTGGGATAGGCAGCCGCCATCGCGCCACCCGCGACCTTAGAC
>CAYLJC010000428.1:0-3474 GCA_964383345.1 uncultured Akkermansia sp.
TACAGCACCGCTCGTCAGGGAGTGCCGTCGCCGACTTCGGGGATGCGGGCGGAACCGATCCCCTGGGCTTCGTCGACGAGACTTTCCAGATCCGCGAAAAATTCCTCGGCGAGAGGGTCGGGAGCCACTTCCGCGATCATGGCGACCATGGCGGTCGAGGCGGCGACGGGATCGACGAAGGTGAACTGGTCTTTTAATTTCCCCCACTTCAGCCGCGGCAGGGTTTCCCGGGCGAATGGATCCTTGCTGTGCGCCCGCAGCATCCGGCTCTGGTCGCGGTCGATCAATTCGGAAAGGCTTCTTTGTTCCCGTGATTTTTCCCTCGGGTCGGAGAGTTGGCGAATGCGGTTTTTCTCTTTTTCCATCATCGCGATGAGGGAAAGGGCGAGACGGGATTGCTGGTCGATCCGCTTTTCCCAGGCGTTCATGAGTCCGCCGGGATTTTTTTCCCGGAGCTGGGGCAGGATCGTTTTTTCATAGATGCCGGCGATGTTGTAGGGACAACTTTCCCATTGGTTGTTCCGGCTGAGGAGCGGTTGGAGGTCATAGGCCCGGGCGAAAACGGAATTGGCGACGGAGCCGAGGATGTCGTTGGTGGGGAGTTCCTTCATCTGACTGAGGCTCTCGACGTAGGAGATCAGGTCGGTGAAGACGGCGTCGGGCGATTCCGCCTCGGCGGCCTTGCAACTGAGCCCGAGATAGCGAAGCTGGATGAGGAGGGATTCGAGAAAGCGGGGGTCGTCCGTCCTGTCGGCGACCGAGTCGCGCCATTCGCGAAAGTCCGATTCCCTCATCCCCTTGCGGGTGAAATCGAGTTCTTTGACGCAATTCTCCCAGAGGGCGACCGCCGCCCGCGGATCGACCGATGCCTGGAGAAACTTTTCCCCCGCCGTGGTGTGGCGGTTGGTGGCGTTCTGATCGAGGGATTTTTTGATGGTCTCCAGCTTTGCTTTCAACGAGGCGATCTGCTCGGGAGTGAGCGACTGGGCCGGCAAGACGTTCGCACCAAGGCAGGAGATAAGGGCGAAAAGAAAGAGGGATTTCATTTTTCGACGGATCGTATCGGGAATCTCCCGCGACGACAATAGCGAAATGAGGGGAGGGAGAAGATGCGGCAGGCGGGAGTTGCGGCGGTTTGAAGGGGGGGATTTTCACCAATTTCCGGATCTGGCCCGGAGGCTCTGTGCCGGGGCGGCGCGACTCGCGTCCCGCGCATTTTGGAAATATTGTCTTGGTTCTTCGGTGGAGTTGTCTAAAAGTATCGTAGTCTTTCGAGATACCCTTCTTTTCCATTCATGCCACTCTGCCTTTTTTTCTTCCGTCCGTCGGGCGGGTTTGCCGACGCGCATCTGGCGGCGGTCGTGGAATCGTGGCCGGAGATGGTGGACCTGCTCTCCAAGCCGGTCTCGATCGCGATAATGATCGCCGGGATGCTCGGGCTGATCGTGGGGTGGTTCGTGCGCGGGGGGGAGTCCTCCTCCGCTGCACCGACTCCTCCTCCGCCGGACGGTCTGGAGGAACTGCGCTGGCGTCATGAGAAACTGGTGCTGACCGAGCGTCAGCAGGTGGAAAAGCAAACCCGGCTCGATGCTTTTGCGGACTCGGCGGAACGGCATCCCTCTCCGGCGGAAATGACCGTGGCCCTGCGCCTTTTTGTCCTTGCGGAACGGATGCGCGAGGCGAGGCAAAAAACGGGGAGCGACCTGTCGCGTATGCTCGCGGTGCGCGAGAGGCTGGGGACGATCACGGTGGAGGATCGGCGCGAGAGCGAGGTGCTGAAAACGTCGCTCCGCATGGCCTCGCTGCGTTCGGGCACTCTGGAGGAAACCCGCGATCTGCTTCGCGGCATCGGCGAGCGCGTCCTCCATCTCGAGGAGGAGGCCCACGCCGGTCGCCTCGATTTCTCCGACGAGGACAAGGGATTGCGCCGTCAGCTTCGCGAGATCAAGGGCGATATTCTCGCGCTGCCGCAGGGCTGGGCGACTTCGGGGGATGAGACCGATCGCCAGATTCGCGAGTTGCTCGCCATGGTGCGTCACCCGGCCATCGACGCGGTGCGCGATATTTTGCTCATCGACGGGGCGATGACCTTGTCCCTCGCGGGTTCGGGTGGGATCGACCTGGCCGGAGCGGTCGGCGAGGTGATGGAGGCAGTCGAAGCGAGCCGGGCGACGGAGACGGCTCCGTCGGCGGAGACAACCGACGCGGAATCCGCCGCATCCTCCGACGGAGAACCGTTCGAAGCCCCTGCCGTGAATAGTGATGCCCCGGAAGAGGCCATTTCCCCGGAGACGGCTTCGGACGCGCTGCAAGAAGCGCCCGCGCCGGAAAAAACGCCGGGGAAGGTCAATGGTCTCGGCGACCACGACCACGGGAGCGGGGCCGGTGCGCCCTCTGCGGACGCGGTTCCCTTCATCGGCAATCCTTTCCTCAAGCCCGCTGCGGCGACTCCGGTTCCGATGATGCCGCCCGATACCGCTTTCCGCGCCCCGGATGACTTCGCGGACCGGCCGGTGCGGATCGGAAAAGGGTTCCACGATCTCACGATGGAACCACCTGCCGGAGCGGCTTCGAGCGACCCGCCGGAACCAGGTCAGTCCACCGACGAGACGGCCGACGAGCCCACCGACGGCACCGACGGCAATCGCAGCCTGGTGATTTTCTGCTCCAACGATGTGGAATTGTGGGGCAAGGACATCTACCGGGGCGCCCGCTGCCGTGCCCGCGCGATCCGGGACTTTCCCGACTGGGCGGAGTGGATCTCGATCCGTCGCCTCGATACGGGGGAGCGCGTTTTCGCCCCCGTTCGCACCGCGAGCCTCTTCAACGGACAGACCAGTGATCCGATCGGATTCAACGGGACCAACGAACTCTTTTACGGGGCGCGTCATCTCGGGATTTTTTCGGAATCGTGTCCGAACGAGGTCGAGACCCGCTTCACCTATGGCGGCTGGGGTTTCGGGCATCGCGCCCACGAGATCACTCCCGAGGTGGAGCAGCTCCAGGCCGCCGGATGGGCCGGACGGGAGATCCCGTCGGACACGGTTTTCGAGATCGTCATCCACGAGGAACTGCCGGCGCTCGGGCCGCTCGACCGGCTCCTCGAGGCGATTTGCGGTAGCGCCAAAAGGTAGTTTGTCGAAGGGATAGCCAAGCGGCCTGTTGAAAACCCCCACAATGAAAAATCGTGGTTTTTGTTTGCTTGGGAAGCCAGCGGCTATGCCGAATGTGCCTGGACCGTCCCTGCGGGCTGCGGCCCTTTCTCCGCCTGGCTTCGTTGCTCCTCGGTCGTGGAGCTCGCTCCACTCCTTCGTCGCGCCTCGTCAATCGGAAAAATGTCTCGCAGTTTTCCATCGCAAGGGTTTTCAGCAGGCTGCTATGGAAAAGGGGCGACACTTCGTTTACGTTGCGGTATCGCCACTTCATCCGACAGCCCCCAGATCCCCAATTTCGAGCTCCTCGGCCGTATCGGCG
>CAYLJC010000429.1:0-3468 GCA_964383345.1 uncultured Akkermansia sp.
GGATGGTGCGCCAGCTTCAAGAAGTCATGTTACCTGTCCCTGTCTGCTCTCCCGCGTCACCGCCACCAAGTATCTCGAATCCCTCACCGCCTCCAGCTTCCTCCACAAACAAAAAATCGGCCGCACCAACTACTTCATCAACCCCGTCCTCACCGCCATCCTGACCGGGGAAAACATGCGCAGCCCTCGTTCTGAATCCATCGGAATGAAATAGCCTGTCTTGCGAATCCTGACGAAGTCTTTACCGCACGGCCCGTTTGTAGGTGCCGTCCATCGCGATGCGCAGGCCGATCTCGTTGCGGCCTTCGGTCTGGGCGGCGAAGTCCTTGTTCCAGAGCACCTCCCAGTATTCGGGACCGGTGAGCGGAGTTCCCTTTTTGTAATTGACCTCGACGATGTGAATCGTCTCTTCGAGACCGCGCGAGGCGAGATCCGCCTGGGCGATCGCGGCGGCTTCGGCGGCCTTCAGCGCCGGGGCTTCGGCGAAGGCGGGGGTGAGGAACGCGAAGACGGAGGCGAGGAGCAGGGTGAGCAGGAGATGTTTCATGTTCTGTGGGTGCGAAAAATTCCGAGGCATCGTAATACGGATGCCGCCACTCCGTCAACCGGGATGAGGCGGGGGAGAAAGGAAAATCAGGGGGCTTGCTTCCCGGCGAAATATTGGCTACCTCTGTTCCGCCATGAGCAATTCCCTCGAATCTTCCACGACGGCGGACGGCGGCCTTTTCCCCTCGGTCGGTCTCGGAACCTGGAAAATTCCCGACGCGGTCCTTCCCGACCTCATTCCCGCCGCCGTCGCTCTCGGCTACCGGCACTTCGACTGCGCTTGCGATTACGGAAACGAAAAGGCGGTCGGGGAAGGGCTGAAGCGCGTTTTTTCCTCCGGAGCTTGTTCCCGCGACGATCTCTGGATCACCTCGAAACTCTGGAACACCTATCACCACCCCGATCACGTCCGCGCCGCCTGCGAACGCGACCTCGCCGATCTCGGTCTGGATGAGCTCGACCTTTACCTCATTCATTTTCCCGTGACCCTGGCCTACGTTCCTTTCGCGGAGCGCTACCCGCCCGGCTGGGTGTTTGATCCGGAGTCGGAAAATCCGGCGATGAAACCGGTCCGAGTTCCCCTCGCCGACACCTGGGGCGCGATGGAGGGACTCGTCGAAGCGGGTCTGGTGAAACGCATCGGAGTGTGCAATTTCGGTGTCTCCCTGCTGCGGGATCTCCAGTCGTACGCGAGAATCCAGCCCGCCGTGCTCCAGGTCGAAATGCATCCCTATCTCACCCAGAAGAGGCTGCTGCGTTTTTGTCAGGAGGAAAAGATCACGGTGACCGCCTTTTCTCCGTTTGGGGCGGGTTCCTACGTGCCGCTCGGGATGGCCGGGGCAAATGAATCCGTCCTCGCGGATCCCGAAATCGACGCCATCGCCGGGGATCACGGGAAAACCCCCGCCCAGGTTGTATTGCGCTGGGCGATCCAGCGCGGGACCGCGGCCATTCCGAAGGCCCAGGATTTGAGCCACCTCAAAGAGAACATCGAAATCCACGATTTTACCCTCGGCGAGGCGGAGATGGCCCGGATCGACCAACTCGACCACAACCGCCGTTTCAACGATCCCGCGGAATTTTGCGAGACCGCTTTCGGAACTTTTTATCCCATATTTGACTAACGACAAAAAACGCGATGCCCGTAGAACGGGTATCCCGATCCGCTGCGGTAGCGGGATCGAAAGGAGCGGCTTCGATCCGGGCGGGCCGGCGGATGGCTTTTACCGGATGGGAATGCGATTTCGACGAGGATTTCGATTTCGATCAACGGGCAAGCAATGTCGTCGTTGTCGGTGCGGATCGGGATCTGGGTCTTGATCAGGGTTCCCGGTTTGGTCTCGCTGTTGCGCTTGCGGTTCCCGGAGGCTTTCACCGGTGCCGGCAGCCGGTCGATGCTGCGAGCGCTGATGGTTTTGAGGCGGCGGCGCAGCGCGTTGCCCAGCCGGCCGTGCTGCCGCTCGTCGTGCGGCAGCCAGATCTCGATCCTGGGCGCAAGAAGCTTGCCGCAGGGCGGATTGGCCGCGCCAGCCAGATGGCCTTGACGACCTCGCGCTCCGCTGCCCCGTAGGTGGACTTGGGGCCCCGGGTCTCGATCCTGCCAACGCTCGATCCCACGGGTCGGTTCATGACTTTGATCGCATGCTTGCGGGTCAATCCGCACACCTCGACCAACTCATCGAGGAGGCGGCTTTTGCCCTCCCGGCCCCGGCTCTGGTATCGCATTCGCATCTTCTCGACGTACTCGTTTTTGCTCTTCTGACTCATTTCGGATGGTGGTCCCATCCGGTGTCATGTATTCTGGCGCAACGTTTTCTCAAGCACCCTCGCGGCTTCGCCGCCCGGGTGTCATTTATTTTGGCTCAATTCGCCGTGACTGCACAGGGAGATTTCGTGCTTGAACCCGAAACGTCGGGCTGTTAGAAAAGGGGAGATCGAATCAAATTAATGAGAATCCGGAAACTTGCGCGTGAATCTGAGGAGCCCGGTGCGGGAAAACCGCACGCCGGGATCTGCGAGGGGGACGCCGAGCAATCGGCGTTCCTACCTTAATCGGCAAAAGATGAGAACTACACGCGACGAGCCGAAGGTAACAGATAAAGGGCGTCTGAGCCGTCTACGGCACCGCGCGACCTGCAACCTACGCTGGTCGGTCTTCATCACGTTCCTTTTTGGCAGTATAGGTCTGGTGATCGGCATCCCCGCCATTCTTGCAGCCGAGAGGGCGTTCGATAATCTCGGGGAACTCCCGGTGGCCACGGATTCAATGGAGGCTGTGCTGCCATGGGTGCTTGCGATGTTGCTCGGAGCGATTGTCGGATTGGTTTTTGTCCATCGCGCACGGCGCCAGCTGAGAAAAATTCGACAAGCCGAACACGGCGAGGGTGGCAAGGCTTCGCCCGCCACCTCTTGGACGTAGCGCAAGAAATAGAACCGGATGCAGAACGTCTTCAACCATAAGGCAACCGCGATTCTCCTTCCCGCACTTATCGGCCTCGGAGGCGCAGCGCTGTCCGTCAGGACGTTCGAGCAGTATGGATGGAGTCTCTTTCTCGGGCTTCCAATCGTCGTCAGCTTCCTCTCAGCGTTCTTCTGGTGCTTCAAGCGCAACCAGTCATTCGGTAGCGCATATGGTGTATCGTGCCTCAGCATTTTGGCACTTGGCGGTCTGATTCTGATCTTCGCCCTCGATGGGTTAATTTGCCTTTTGATGGCTTTGCCTCTCGCCCTCGCCCTGGCACTGATCGGAGCGGCATTAGGCAGGCTCGCTGGATCAGCAGTTGGCGGCCCTGCCGGAGCATCCATCGCTTCATTTCTGATACTGTCATTCCCGTTTCTCGTGGGATTTGAGAACGCTACAACTCCCGAACCTCACATCCGGGAGGTGTCCACGTCAGTCTTGATTGATGCACGGATCGAGGA
>CAYLJC010000430.1:0-2523 GCA_964383345.1 uncultured Akkermansia sp.
AGCGGCAAAGGCAGCGCGAAGAAACGTCGCCCGAACAAAACGTTTCAGGCCGCGGACGAGGAAACCATCGCGATGCTCCCGGCCTTCGCGGGGTTTCAGGAGAAAAGAACACAGCACCGGGATCACCGTGAGCGATACCAGGAACGACGCCACCATGCTGACGATGGTCGCGATGGCGATGGGACGGAAAAGGCGTCCTTCCAGACCCGCGAGTCCCAGCAAGGGCACAAAAACCAGAATGATGAGCAGCGTAGCGTAGAGAATGCTCGAACGCACTTCGCTGGAGGCCGCGGCGATCACCTCGAGGCGCGGACGCGGTGTCTCCGTCGCCGCGTTCTCGCGCAATCGGCGGAAGACATTTTCGACATCGACGATGGCATCATCCACCACCATGCCGATGGCCACGGCGATGCCGCCGAGGGTCATGCTGTTCACGCTGATGCCGAATCCGTCGAAGACAAGCAGGGTGGTGGCAAAAGAGAGCGGGATCGCGGTCAGGGTGATCAGGGTGGTGCGCAGATTCAGGAGAAAGAGGAACAGCACGATCGTCACCATGATCGCCCCGTCGCGGATCGCTTCCTCCAGATTGCCGATGGCGCTTTCGATAAAATCTCCCTGACGGAAGAGCACATCGATTTCCACTCCCTCCGGCAGGCCCGGTCGCAATTCGTCGATCGCCGCTTCGATCGCCGCCGACAATCGCAGGGTGTCAAAACCGGGGGCTTTGTCGATGCTCAGAATCACTCCGACACTTTCTCCCTCGTCTCCTCTTTCCCGGATCGCGATGCCCGCATCCCCCCGCATCGGGGCCACCCCGAAGCGGACCCCGGCGACATCGCCGATGCAGATGATCCTGTCACCGACCCGCTTGATCACGGTCTCCGCGATCTCGTCGGGATTCGTGGTCATCGCCAGATTGCGCACCATGATCTCGCGCGGTCCCGATTGGAGGTAGCCGCTCGTGGCGTTCCCGGCGGCGAGGGAGACCGCCTCCTCCAACTCGGCCAGGGTCACTCCCTCGGATTGGAGCCGCAGGGGATCCGGCTCGACCTGGACTTGTTTCACCCCGCCGCCGATCGCGAGGACTTCGGCGACCCCGCGAATGCTCTGGAGACGCCGCGCCACGGTCCATTCCGCAAACGTGCGCAAGTCCATCGGTGCGACGGAACCATCTCTCGAACGCAAACCGATCAGGAGAATCTCCCCCATCAACGAGGAGACCGGGGTCATGCCCTGCTCCGCCTGTTCGGGCAGGGTGACGGACCGGAGCCGCTCCTGCACCAACTGACGGGCGTGGTAAATGTCCGTGTCCCAGTCGAACTCCACAAAAACGAGGGAAAGCCCCACATCGGAACTGGAGCGCAGACGATCCACTCCCCCGACTCCGAGGAGGGCGTTTTCGAGGGGACGGGTCACCAGCGTTTCCACCTCTTCCGGCGCGAGACCCGGTGCTTCGGTCAGTACCGTGACCGTCGGTTTGGTCATGTCGGGCAGGACCTCCACGGGAAGGGTGCGGGCACTGCGAAGGCCCGATACAATCACCAAAGCGGCAAGACTGAGGACGATCCCCCGGTTGCCGAGAGACCATAGGATCATTTGGTGAAGCATTTTTTATGAAATGGTCAGGAGAATCATGGCCGTGCCGCCCGGAGTTTCCGGTTGCGATGGATCGAGGTGAGCAACAAAAGAAACAGCAGCAGCGAGACACCCCCGAGAACAAGAGTGGACGGGGAAATCTCGGAGTGCTCGTCGTTCTCGTGGTCGGTGTGCTCGTGGTCGGCGTGATCGTGATCGGCGTGGTCGTGATCGGCGTGGTCGTGATCGGCGTGGTCGTGATCGGCGTGGTCGTGTCCATGCTCGTGATCTTCGTGCCCGTGATCCTCCGCTCCCTTCCCGTGATTTTCCTCGCCGATTTCCGATCCATCTTCGTTGTGGGCATGACCGTGGGCGGCGTCCATCGCCTCCTTGAGCGAGACATTGCCCGACCCCGCGAAAGAAAGCGCATAGGCCCCGCGGGTGACCACTTCGTCCGCAGGAAAAATCCCGCTGAGAATTTCCACAACGCGTTCGTTTTTTTCCCCGACTTCGACGGGTGCTTTGACAAAAGCGTTCGGGAGGTCGAAGTGCCTAACAAACACAAAACGATTCGCCCCGGCTCCCTGAAGAGCTTCCCGTGGCACGCTCAGGACATCCTCCCTCGTCCGCGTGACGATGGAAAAACGAGCCCTCATTCCCGGTCGCAGTCGTCCGTCGGGATTGTCGAGGCGGAAAACGGCGGCGATTGTTCCGCTGTCGCGATCCGCCGTGGTGCCCCATCGCAGCAGGGTCCCTTTCATCGTCTCTCCGGCGCGGGCCTCGACCCGTATCTCCGCTTGGTTCCCGACCGCCAGTGCCGCCGCCTCATGACCGGGCACCATTGCCACCGCGTGAACGACGGAGAGGTCGGTGATCTCGATAAGGGCGTGATCCGGCTCGACAGCTTCGCCGGGACGGATTCCCACCGCCATCACCATCCCTCCGAGC
>CAYLJC010000430.1:2533-3460 GCA_964383345.1 uncultured Akkermansia sp.
AGAGACCACCGGAGGCGGGTCGCCCGGCTGACGGCTCTCGACCCGCGCGACTTGACTTCCGCTCTCGACGAGATCGCCCGGTGCGACCTTGAGATCCACCAATCGCCCGGCGATACGACTGCTCACCACCCCCGAAGTCCCCGGCGCGGCCTCGATCCGGCCAAGCGAAAAAACGGTGTGGGGGAAATCGGACTCTTCCGCCACGACGGTTTCGAGCCCGAGATTTTTGACGCCGAGTGCATCGAGAAGGATGATCTCTTCGGATTCTTCCGCAGAGGACGGAAGAATCAGGCAAAGAACGGCGAGGGGAAGGAAAAGTCTCTTCATTTCGCGGAGGATGGGGAAAGAGTGAGTCCGGGATAGGCGCCGGTGACATACCGCACCCGGGCTTCGGCGAGATGGTAGTCGGCGAGAAACGTGGTTGCGGAGGCGCGGAGCGCGAGCACCTGCTCCTGCGCTTTCTGCACCTGTGTCAGGGTCGCCTCGCCCCTGGAATGGGCCTCGCGAAAGCCGCTGAGATTTTCTTCCGCGAGGCGGAGAAGATCCCCGCGAGCCTCGCGGGCGAGTGCCCACGAATCGAGGCGATGCTGCCAGGCCTCTTCACATTCCGCCCGTACGTTGAACCGGGCGGCCTCGACTCCCTCGGCGGCGGCTTCCGCGTTGATCTTCGCCTGGGCGATGCCGTCCTGATTCCGCCGACGGAACGGCAGGGGGATGGAAATGCCGACCCCGGCGAAGGTATTTTTCTCCAGTCCGGTCGGATCGTCTTGGGCCGCTTCGCCCTCGACAAACACTTTCACCGAAATGTCTTCCCAGCGTTTTGATTCCTCCAGGGCGATCGCGGCGCGGGCCTCATCGATTTTCGCGAGAGCCAGCACATGGTCGGGTCGGCGGGAGAGGACGACACTCATCTCCCCTTGCGCGGGA
>CAYLJC010000431.1:0-3445 GCA_964383345.1 uncultured Akkermansia sp.
CGGTGATCAATCAGGACGGCAACACCTCCTCGATGACGGTGCCGGGGGTGGAGACCCAGGCGAGGATGTTGGAAGACGCCTACGCCAAAGCGGGAATCGAACCCAAGCAGGTGCGCTACATGGAAGCCCACGGCACCGGAACGCCGGTGGGCGATCCCATCGAGACGCGGGCACTCGGCCAGATCCTCTCGCGCGGGCGCGACGAGGGCGACTACTGTCTGATCGGTTCCGTCAAGACAAACGTCGGGCACCTCGAGTCCGGTTCGGGAGTGGCGGGCCTCGCCAAAGCGGCGCTGGTGCTCTATCACGACACCGTCCCGGCGAGCCTCAATTTCAAAAGGCCCAATCCGAATATTCCTTTCGAAGAGTTCAAGCTCAAAGTCGCCAGTGAACTGCAACCGCTTCCGCATCTCGGGGATTTCCTTCCGGTGGTCGGAGTGAACAGCTTTGGCTTCGGGGGGACCAACTCCCATATCGTGTTGGAGGCGGCACCCGTTCCGGTCGCCGCAGCGAAGGAGGGACTCCCTCCGAGCATCGGCGGGACATCCGCCGATGCCGAGCAGGCGGACGCCCCCGCAGCGGAGAAAGCCGACCGCCCCGTCCTCGTGCCGCTGTCCGCCCGGGGAGACGACGCCCTGCGCGATTCCGTCATCAAATGGCGCCGTTTTCTCAAGGCGACAAACAGCGGACTCGCCGAGATCGCCGCCGCCGCCGGGACGAAACGGGAGCATCACGACAACCGCCTCGCCTTTGTCGCACGGGATTCGGAGGAACTCATCCACGGCATGACCGAGTGGCTCGCGACCAAGGACGGAGCCAACGTGGTCGCCGGCCGACCCGCTCCCGAGGCGCACCCGTTGGTGTTCGTCTACACCGGTCAGGGAGCCCAGTGGTGGGCGATGGGGCAGGAACTCATTCAGCGCGAGCCCGTCTTCCGCCGTGTCCTCGAGGAGATGGACACCCATCTCAAGCCCCTCGCGGGCTGGTCTCTCATCGAGGAGATGACCCGCGACGAGGCGAGTTCGCAAATCAATCGCACCAACATCGCCCAGCCGGCCATCTTTGGACTTCAGATCGCCCTGACGGAGCTCTGGAAATCGTGGGGGATCGTCCCCTCGAAAGTGGTGGGTCACTCGGTCGGGGAAGTTGCCGCCGCCTACGTGGCGGGGGCCTACACGATGGAGGACGCGGTCACGATCATTTACCACCGCTCCCGTCTGCAGGACATGACCGGCGGGAAAGGCCGCATGGTCGCGGTCGGTCTCTCTCAGTCCGAAGCCCGCAAGGTCATCGCCGGGAAAGAAGACCAGGTCCAGGTCGCGGTGATCAACAGCCCCGGGATGGTCACTCTGGCTGGCGACACCGAGCCGCTCGAGGCGCTCGTCGCCACGCTGGAGGAGGAGGGGAAATTCGTTCGCTGGTTGCGGATCGATTACGCTTTCCACACCCACCAGATGGAGCCGATCAAGGACGAACTCCTCGAGACGCTCTCCGGGATCCAGCCCCGCGCCACCACCATTCCCTACATTTCAACCGTGACCGGCGGGATCTGCGAGGGGACAAAACTCGACGGGGAGTACTGGTGGCAGAATGTCCGTGAGTCGGTCCTCTTCGCTCCGGCCATCGCCAACCTGATCCGCTCGGGCGAAGATTCCTTCCTCGAAGTGGGGCCGCATCCGGCGCTGCAGAATCCCATCATGGAGTGCCTCTCCGATCAGGGACGCAAGGGATTTTACTTCTCCAGCCTGAAACGGAAAACGGACGAGTCGGTCGAGATGCTGACGAGTCTCGCCCGCCTCCATGTCCACGGGTACGAGGTGGATTGGAAAGCGGTCAATCAGTCGGATGGCGCGGACGTGCGCCTGCCCACCTACGCCTGGCAAAAGGAGACCTTCTGGCTGGAGTCCGCCGAGGGACAATACCTCCGCTGCGCTCCCTTCGAACATCCTCTTCTCGGTCTCGCGCAGACCGCTCCGTGTCCGACCTGGCGATTCGAGCTCGACCCCCGTTACTTCACCTGGCTCGACGACCACCGCTTCTGGGACAGTGTCGTTTTTCCGGCGTCCGGATACGGCGAAATCGGGCTGGCCATCGCACGCCGACTTTTCCCCGACGAGAACTATGCCGTCGAGGATCTCGAGATGAAGAAGGCGCTCTTCGTTTCCGAGGAAAAAGTGCCCGTCGTGGAGATCGTTTTCGATCCGGCCACCCGCGTCTTCCAGATTTTCAGTTCCGTGGGAGAGCGGAAGGACTGGGATCTCAATTGCCAGGGAGTGCTCCGCAAGCAGCCGCTCCCGGTCGATCACTCCGTCGATTTGGAGGCGATCAAGGCGAACCTGCCGAGGCATTTCTCCCACGAGGAATACTACGAGGACTACGAGGAGGCCGGCTACCAGTTCCGCCCGCTCTTCCAACATCTCCAGAACGTGTGGCGGCGGGACGGCGAGGCGCTCGCCGAAATGGTCGCGCCGGAGGGGCTCCGCGACAGCATACCCGACCATCATTTCCACCCGGCGGTGCTCGACGCCTGCTTCCACACCGTCAAAGGCGGCCAGGTCATCCCCGACGGGGCCCTGGCGACGGATTATTTCTACCTCCCGGCCGCGATTCGCAGCATTCGTCTCCACGTCGAGACGCTTCCGCTGCGGCTCTGGGGCCATGCCATGGTGAACTCGGACAACGACCGCGAGTACATCATCGCCGACATCAAAATCTATGACGACGGGGGCAACCTCGTCGCCGAAGTCTACGGTTTCCGCGCTGATCGGGTCGAACAGGCCCAAACGGATGACCTGGAAAAATGTTTGTACGCGGCCTCCTGGGAACCGCTCCGGCTCCAGGGAACGAGAATCGAGGGCAGCGCCGCTTTGCCCGATCCGGAATGCCTCGTGACGGCGGCCAACGAGGGGCTGCAGGCGCTCTACGACGCGCGGGGGCTCGCGAATCATTACGAGCGATTCCTCCCCGCGATGGAGGAGTTGTCCCGCCAGTTCATCGTGAACGCCTATCTCGATCTGGGGTGGGCACCCCGGGTCGGCGACATCATCACGGTGGAGCGGCAGATGCGCGATCTCATGATCGCCGACCAGCACAAGAAGCTCGTCTACGGGCAACTCACCGCGCTCAGCGAAGGCGGATTCCTCAAGCCCGTCGGGGAGGATTCCTGGGAAGTGATCGATGTCCCGGTGCGCGAAGAGGCGCTCAAATGGGTCGACAAGCTCGCCCAACAGATGCCCGAGTTCGCCTCCGAGGCGGAATTGCAAAAACTGGCCGGACCGAATCTCGCCGGTGTCCTCTGCGGGGAACTCGACCCCCTCGAGGTTCTCTTTCCGCACGGTTCTTCCCACGTCATGGAACGTTTTTATCGGGAGGGTGCGGATTTCCCGGTGATCAACGAACAGATCCGTCTCGCCCTCGCGGCGGCGGTGAAGGAGCTCCCCGAGCG
>CAYLJC010000432.1:0-3433 GCA_964383345.1 uncultured Akkermansia sp.
CGAATTGGTGACGTCCGTTCTCGCGGCGGTCCGCCTGCTCGGCCCGAAGCTTATTTCCGTCGCCGCCCCGTCGGGTGCCCCCATTGGCGAACGCGACACCCCCCGCCCCGAGACCTCCCTGCTGGCGGTCAACATCGCCGTGCCCGTGACCCTCCTCGACGAGGTTGCCAACGCCGAAGTCCCGGACCGCTTCGAAGGGAGTGAAGAGAAGAACTTTCATAAAACCATCAAAGAGGGTTCCTATGCCTGGGACGTGACGCGGGAGGCAATCCAATTCCGCAACACCGGGACACAGCTCGCCTTTTCCGTGCCCTTCCACGGCACCGCACAGATCAAAGGCACCCTCGATGCCAAACTCTTTTCGGTTCCTCTCGCCGGCAGCGCCGACATCAGCGGCACCGCCGGGGGCACGCTCGCTCCGCAGGTGCTGCCCGACTGGCGGATCGAGCCCCACTTCACCCCAGCCCTCCAACTGGACAAGGCCACCCTCGGTCTCGGTGCGCTCGGGAGCATCGAAATGAGCGACCTGCTCGGGAGTCGCTTTGGAGCCTACCTCCAGCGCGAAACCCGAAAACTCGCTCCGGCGCTCATCAGGAGCCTCGACCTGCGTCGCGAAGTCACCCGCTTATGGGAGCAGGCCCACCTCAATGAAAAAGTCTCGGACGATCCCCCGATCTGGGTGCAGGTGACACCGCGGCGTGTCCTCCTCGCACCAATCGATTTCAGCCGTCCCGATCAACTCTCGCTCACCGTTGCGGTGGAGTCCTCCACCCGCCTGACAAACCGCGAACCAGCCGCAACCCCTCCGCCCCCTCTCCCCGAAATGGCCCCGCTCGAAGGACCGACCGGAACCGACCTGCATCTGCCCGTCATCCTCTCTCTGGGCGAGCTGAACAAAGTCCTCGCCTCCGAGTCCATCGAGATCGACACCGGCATCGGCACCAAGGTGAACATTTCGGGTCTCCAGGCCGAAGTCGGTCAGAACGGCCGCCTCAATCTGAAACTCGACCTCGAAGCCGACCAGTCCCGCTTCGGACGCGGGGTCACCGGTTCGATCTGGGTGACCGGCAAGCCCGTGATCCACTACGAGAACCAGACCCTCGGCTTCACCGAAGTGGAACTGACCGTGGAAACACAGGACAAACTCACCGGAGCGGCGGCTTGGCTCCTCGAAGGGCTCCTCGTCAAAGGCATCGAAGCCGAGCTGCGGATCGACATCGACGACTACCAGGCCGAACTCGACGAAGAAGTGCAAAAAGCCATCGCCGACGCCGACCTGCCCGAGGGAATCGACGTCTCCCTGAAAAACCTCGCAGTGAAACTGACGGACATTTACACCATCACCCGCCACGCCGCCGGAGGCGAACCCGATCCCGGCATCGTCATCGTGATCCGCGCGACCGGCGACGTCGGCACTCGCATCAATCAAGTCCTCCTCAAATCCGACTCGAAACCATGAAACACTTTCTCCCCGCCCTCTTCCCTCTGCTTTCGACAGCCTCGCTGCTTTTTTGTCAGGATGCGCACCCCTTTCCCGGCACCGCTCTTTTGCAAACGAACGAGGAGGATCTTTCCGTTCGCATCATGGATGGCGCCCATGCCTTTGTCGATGCCGGGATCGCCGAGGTCGCCGCCCGCACCGTGAGCCAGCCCCTCGATCCGGAGGCCCGTCCCGCCTTTGTCGAGGCCTCCCGTCTCGCCCTCCGGGAAAAACTCGGTCTCGTCGACGAGCGCCTCGCGCCGGAGCTCGAATTTCTCTCCCACAACCCTGTTGACCACGCCGGGGAACCCTCTTCGATGACGGTCGCGGAGGGCCCCGGTTTTCGTGTTCACGCGGTGCGCTGGTCCGTCCTGCCCGGTTTTTTTGCCGAGGGCCTCTATGTCAATCCCCTTCCCGAAGAACCCGGCTCGCCGACGCCGCCGCTCATGGTTCTGATGCCCGACGCCGACGAGACGCCCGAGGACATCCTCGGCATGACCCCGCGCCTGCCCTCCCCTCAGCAGATCGGTCTGCGCTTCGCGATGGCCGGTTTCCGTCTCCTCATTCCCGCGCCGGTCAACCGCGAATCCTACGGGGGAAAAGACGGCACGAACAAAGCCATTCTCCGAACCGATCAAACCCATCGCGAATGGATCTATCGCCAGGCCTTTCAAATGGGACGCCACCCTCTCGGCTACGACGTGCAGATGATGCTCGCCGCGCTCGACTGGTTTGCCCGACACTTTCCCGGCGGCGAAGTGACCGCGGCGGGTTACGGCGAGGGCGGACGCGCCGCCCTCTACGCGGCCGCGGTGGACGAGCGCTTCCGCAACGTCTTTGTCAGCGGGGCTTTCGCTCCGCGCGGGTCCGCTTGGGAGGAGCCGATCCACCGGAATATTTTCGCCCTCCTCCCCGCCCACGGCGACGCCGAGGTCGCGGCGCTGATCCATCCGCGCCCGCTTCTGATCGAGCACACCGCCTTTCCCGAAGTGAAGGAGCAAAAGGGCGCTCTCACCACTCCGGCCTACGAAAGTGTCGAGGCCGAATTCCGGCGCATCGCAAAGGTGCTGCATTCCCTCTCCGCACCGGCGGGATTTTTCCTGAACCAGGCCGCCAACAACGCCCGCGGCGATTATCCCTCCGTCGCCGGCTTTCTCCAGGCGATCGGTCACGAGGCCGAGATCAGCCGCACGCCGCCACTGGCCCTGCTCATCGATGAACGGGTCGGGTTTGATCCGGCGGCGCGTCACGCGCGGGTTTTTTCCGGCATGGCCGATCATGTCCAGAGTCTCGTCGACGCGGCGGATGTGGCGCGGAATGAATTTTATTTTTACGCCGCCGAGCCGGACCTGCGCCCCGGTGCGTGGTCAACAAAGAAGTCCCATGACCGGCTCGACCCGACCAACTTCATCCGCAACAGCGAGCAATGGCGCGAGCAGTTCGAAGCGGAAATCATCGGGCGCTTTGACGAAGAATTCCTCCCGCCGCGCCCGCGCACCCGCAAGATCCGCGAGACCGACGCCTGGACCGCCTGGGATGTTGTTCTCGATGTTTACCCGGGGTTCGAGGCCTGGGGTGTTCTCTTGCTGCCGAAAAACATCCCCGTCGGGGAAAAACGCCCCGTGGTCGTCTGCCAACACGGCCGCAACGGGCTGCCTCTCGACACCATCGATGCGGGCAAGACCGCCTACAATGATTTTGCCGCCCGCCTCGCGGAGCGCGGGTTCATCACCTTCGCCCCGCACAATCTCTATCGCGGAGAGGACCGCTACCGCTGGCTCGACCGCAAGGCCAATCTCATCGGAGGCACCCTTTTCACCTTCATCACCGCCTCGCACCGCCAGACCCTGACATGGCTGAAATCACTGCCCGAGGTGGACGGCGAACGCATCGCTTTCTACGGGCTCAGCTACGGCGGCGAGACCGCCATGCGTGTCCCGGCGGTGATCCCCG
>CAYLJC010000433.1:0-3432 GCA_964383345.1 uncultured Akkermansia sp.
TGTCGAATTCCCAGAGGATGCGGGGCGGCGCGACCAACTCCACGCGGTCCCGGTTTTTTTCCGCCTTGAGGGTGATGAGGTGGGGGTACAGCCCGGCGATGGCGTTCCGGATCAGAGGGGCGTCGCGCGATCCCAGGGGCGCACCGGGATAGGAGGCACGGAGGGTGTCCGTCTCGACCACACCGGTCACGAGAAAGAGACGTTCGCCGGACCGCAGTCGTTTTTTCATCGCGGCGATCTGTTCCTGCAGCCGGGCGCGGCGTGAGGCGGGGATGGTGCTCCCGTCCGACTCGCCACGTTCCAAGGCGTCCAGCAATTGCAGGAAAGCGTCTCCCCGGAGGGTGCGGGTTTCGGACCGGTAATCGAGGGCGACACTGCGGGTGGGGAGCGCTACCTCCCCGGGGGTGGCGCGTTTCAGTGCGGCGAGTTCGGCACTGGTGATGGTCACGGGGACACGGGTGGTTTTGGCGACGGTGAAATCATTGAGGAGGACCTCCCTCGCTTCCGCTTCCATGCCGTCGGCGAGACTGAGAACCTTGTGCAGGACGGGCCCGGCATTTTCAAAAAAGACATCGCCGGGATTCACTTCGTCGGGATGGATTCCGGGTCGTTTCCACTCTTTCAGAACGTCAAAAACAGGGGCGCTCGCGGTGGCATCCGCCGTTTCCCCGTCGTCGTTTCCGTTTGGCTCCGGCGGCAGCAGGGAGGCAGGATCGTTGGCGATGGCTTTGAGCGAGGCGATGGTCGATGCCGGGATCGGCTCGGCGATCAGGAGAATCTCGCGGAGACCCGCCGCCGGGCTCGGGTCGCCCGCCGAAGACCTTTTCTTCGCCGTGGAGCACCCGCCCAGAAGAACGGGGATCGCGGCAAGGAGAAGGAAAAAAGACTTCATCGGGATTACATTAGGACATCTGTAATATCAAGACACCAAAAACATAAATACCATAAAAGTCAATGCGGATCTCCAGAGTGCTTTTTCGCCGATCCGCATCCTCAGCCCAAAAGCCAACGGAAAAATTTTAGAAAAACAGGGGGCGAACCGACAATTTTGCGAAAATGTCAAAATTTGAGTTGCATAATCTTGAATGTTTTATAATCTTTCCCATCAGCAAGACGAGATTGTATGCGAATGACGACATCGCTTTTTCTCAGGGAAATTTTTCACACAAACAGACACCGGGGGGCGGAACAGAAGCGAATGAGTTTCCGTCCCCGACAGAGAGAAACCTTTGGGGCATGAGGGAGAGCGGAGAGACACCCTGTGCCTCGACCATCCTCCTCCGCCCCGAGTTGAGGGGTAGCCGCAGTCCGGAATATTGGCAGGTATCCGGGCTGCGGCTCATTCTTTTTGGAGGGAGCGCAAGGGATTTCCCCCTCCTTCCCCGGACCCGCGACAAAAGAACACGAGAAACGTGGCTTAGCACTTGCGAATCGATCCGGTCGGTCTCATCTTAGCCGCCCCCACGGATCGTCGCCTCCCCGGACGGCGACGCGTCTCAGGCACCCATAGTAAAATGGATATTACGTCGGCCTCCGAAGCCGAAGGTCCAGGTTCAATTCCTGGTGGGTGTATTTCCTGATCCTCGCGGCTTCAAGGGCTGAGCCGCTCGATTTTCCAATGGCCTCCGTCACTTTGCGTGTACAAAAAACGGTCGTGTTTCCGTCCGGGCTGTCCCTGCCAGAACTCCACCGTGGTCGGAACGAGGCGGTAGCCGCCCCAGAAATCGGGCAGGGGAACGCAGTCGGGGGCACCGGTGTCGGGATATTTCGCCCGGAATTCCTCGGTGCGGAGATCGAGCCAGGCGCGGTTCGGAATCACCACGCTCTGCGTCGAAACCCACGCCCCGATGCGACTTTCGTAAGGACGGGTGAAAAAGTAGGCTTCGGAATCCTCGCGCGAGGTTTTCTCGACCCGTCCCCGCAGGCGCACCTGTCTCTCCAGTTCTTCCCAGAAAAAAAGCGCGGACGCGCCGGGTGAGGCCTCGAGTTCGGCCGCCTTGCGACTGGAATAGTTGGTGTAAAAGGTGATGCCTCCCGCGCTGAAATCTTTCATCAGGAGGATGCGCGAGTTCGGCAGACCATCGAGGCCGAGGGTCGAGAGGGTCAGGGCGTTGGGTTCGCGGAGGGCCGCCCGCACCGCCTCGGCGAACCAGATCGAGAATTGCTCCATGGGGGTCTCGGCGAGGTCGGCGCGTCTGAGCCGACCGGCACGATAGTCCTGGCGCATGCGGGCGATGGTGTCGTGGACGGAGTCTGTCATGGGAATGGATAGCCTTTCCACAAGCCATTTACGAAAGCGGATCCGCCGGGGACGTCAAATATTCTGGTTGAACGATGAATCAGAGCGATGTCTGCTCCCCTTCATGGAAGGCGAAGGCGGAAACAAAGGCAACCATATGGACGACAGGCTGGAGCGCATTCTCTTTGACCAGGCGAGGATACGCGAGTGTATCGCCGCGATGGGGGCACGCATCACCACCGACTACGCGGGCGGCGATCTCACCATCGTCGCGGTGCTGCAGGGCGGAGTGCTTTTCCTCGCGGATCTCGTCCGCGAGATCCGGCTGCCCCTGCGCCTCGATTCCATCGCGGTGGCGAGTTACCACGGCGGCACCGTCAGCTCCGGGTCGGTCACTTTCCAACAGACCCGCCTCCCCGACGTTGCGGGCCGCGATGTCCTTGTCCTTGACGACATCCTCGATTCGGGGCGCACCCTTTCCGCCATCGTGAACCGCATCCGCGACGAAGGGGCTCCCAAGAGCGTAAGAACCGCCGTGCTTCTCTCCAAGCAGGTCGAGCGGGCCGTGCCGATCGAGGCCGACTACCACGGATTTGAAATCGCGGATGAATTTGTCGTCGGTTATGGTCTCGATTATCGCGGCGAGTACCGCAACCTCCCGGTCATCGGGGTGCTGAAAGACGAATGGATTTATTGCGAGGCATGAGGATGGAGGTGACGGTGCTTTTTTTCTCGGTCCTCCGCGATCTTGTCGGGGCGGAAGAGCTCTCTCTCGAACTTGCGGCGACGGATGGCGCTCCCACGCTGGGCTGCCTCCTCACCACGCTCTACGCCACCCATCCCGCCCTGGAGAGCTGGGACAGCCGTCTCCTCCTCGCGGTGAACGCCGAATTCGCCACTCGCGGAACACTCCTCCGGGCCGGGGACGAAGTGGCCCTGATGCCGCCGGTGCAGGGCGGGTGAGGGGATGATGTCCGAGCGACGCGGCGTGAGGGCGAAATGCGGACTTTACATCGAGGCGGTCCGGTCCAAGACTGGAAGCTCCCTTCCCATGCCGAACTGGTTCTACACCGATGCACTTGCGACCGAACAGGGTCCGGTCGATGACACAACCCTCCTCGAACTCAACCGCAGGGGCGGAGTGACGGCGAAGTCGTTGGTCTGGCACGAGGAGATGGCGGAGCGGGTTCCTT
>CAYLJC010000434.1:0-3422 GCA_964383345.1 uncultured Akkermansia sp.
AGCTCGGCGATACGCCGCGTCTATGCGGTGGCGGAGCGACTCGCGCGAAGCGACATCAGCGGGGACAAAGAAGGCCCGACCGTCGACCGCGTCGATTTCGCGAAGACGTTCGGCCCCCTTTTCCTCGCTGCGCCCGACAATGGCGACGGTGGCACCGGCCCGGGCGAGACCCAGGGCCATCTCTCCGCAGAGCACTCCGGTGCCCCCGATGACAACAGCGGTTTTTCCCTCCAGCGAAAACAAATCTTCGACGTAACTCATCACCATTGATACGGCAGACTCCGCCCCGGTCAACCGGCGACCACGAAAAACCATCCGGTGCCAGGAACGGCCCCACGCCTCTCGACAGGCCACGGACACGGTCGGAAAACCTCCCGACGGATCCACGGCCCGACCGCCCGCCATGGCCCGCCAAGGGGAAACAGCCGCGAAGACGAAGGCCGCTCCACCCCCACCCGGACTCACTCGCCCTGCATCGCCCGCCGGATGTCGCCGGGTTCGTAGCCGTAAAGGTCGTCGGGCAGGGCGGCGTTTTCGACCCTGACGAGACGCCAACTGGAGGGGAGGAAATTCTCCTTTCTCCACTCGAAGAGGAAGGGTTCCGCGAGCTGATTGACCCGCCGGGTGACTTCGTTTCCGACCGGGCCGACCGGTTTTCCGCTCAGGGTGAGACGCGTCGAGACGACCGCTCCGCCCGTTTCGTCAAAACGGATCACTTCCTCTCCGGGGGTGACGACGAGGGTCAGGAACTGGCTTCCCGCATCGACCATGCTCTCCACGATCTGCTCACCGGTGAAGCCCCAGCGATCCCCGTAGTTCCGCGAGAGGAGTCGCTGGATCCGCGCCGGGCTGCGCCGCTCGATGCCTTCGATCAGGGCGGCTTGCCGCTTCGCGATCTGGCTCGCCGGGCGCATTTGCAACGCCACGAGAGACACCACGAGGAGCAGCCCTCCGATCGCCGCGAGGAGAATCCAGCGCGCGCGCCCGTGGTTCCCCCTCCCTTTGACAACTCCGTTTTCGGCAAATACTCGTTGCGGGATTTCCATTTTCCTTATCTTTTCTCCGGCGCGGCCTCCCTGTAAAGGCGATTCGCAACCCAGGCGATTCACAGCCCCCGAACATTTCGAACGACTTTTCTTTCCTGCATCGATACGATCATGGCCCTCTACCGCCCCAACGTCGCTGCGATTCTGCGGGACCCGGCCACCGGGAAAATTTTCATCGGTGAGCGCGCCGATCACAAGGGGAGTTGGCAGTTTCCCCAGGGCGGGGTGGATCGCGGCGAAGATCTTTTCGCCGCCCTCCACCGCGAGGTGGAGGAAGAGATCGGCGTCCCGAAGAGGCTCTACACCATCGTCGCCTGCCACGGCAACTACCGCTACAAATTCCCCAAAGGGAAATTGAAGAAAGGCAAATACTGCGGCCAGGTCCAGACCTACTTCCTCTGCGATTTCCACGGCAGGGACGAGGACATCGACCTCACCGCGCACGAGCAGGAGTTCTCCCGCTTCGTCTGGATCAACCCCGGTGAGTTCAGCCTCGCTTGGGTCCCGCAATTCAAGCGCCCCGTCTTTTCCCGGGTCTTCGAGGATTTTTTCGGAATCCGGCGGTTGAGCAAGCTTCCCCGGAAAATCGAGCCGTGATGTTCCGCGCCGGGAACCGGAACCGGGGAATGTCGTTTTACTTTTCTGAATGCACGGAAGGGTGGGTTCGTCGTATGGTCGGCTCATCATGTCTTTCGGAATTCAGGGAAAAGTCGCGCTGCTTGTGATTCTCGCGACGGCCGCGTCAGCCCTTTTTGTGGCCAAATTGCTCACCCATCGTGCCGCCGAAGTCCTCCGCGAGCACGAACTCGTCGATCTCGGAGACGAGGCCTCCCTGCGCGGCTGGACGATCATCGACCAGATCGACGCGCTGCGCGACGACCTCGTCCGAATCGCCTTCAACGCCGACTTCCGCGACAGCGTCGCCCGCGGCGAGCCACCCGCGAAACTGAATTCGCTGGCCCGCAGCCTCGGCCGCCGCAACTGGGCCAACCACCTGCGCCTCGACGTCGTCACCCTCGATCCCACGGGACTGAGTTCCTACCTCATCCACTCCCGGGCCGAGGTCGATGAAAAGGACATCTGGTTTCCCGGCCCCGACACCCTCGCCGGAGCGCGACTCCACTACTCCGCGATCAAACGGATGCAGCTCACCCGGACAGAACCGGGAGCCGATCCGGTGGTGCGCTGGGAGCCGGTCGTCTGGGCCCTCGCCCCCCTCGACCGCAGCTACGAATCGGGATCCTCACAGTCGCGCTACATCCGCATCATGATGACTCTCCATGCGAACGAATCCCCCCGGCATCTCTTCGCGCTGGCCAACAGCGAGGGCGAATTGATCGTCCGCCACGATGAGACCGAACCAGAGGAACGCGGCAACGACAACCTTTTCGCCTCGCTGGGAAAAGACCCCGAACTGCTCGCCGCTCTGGAGGCGCGCCGCGCCGTGGGAACGGACCCTTCCCGGACCATGGGACAGTCAAAAGTGGATCGCCTCGTCCGGCACGAACACCTCCCCCTGACGAGTCCTTATTTTTTCCAGGAAGGCATCCCCGGCAAGGCCCTCGCCACCGCCGTCGCCCGGCTCAGCGACGAAGAGCACGAGGCTCTCATGACCTCGCTCCAGGCCCAGGTGGAAACGCTCGGCCGGGTCGGCGGCCTCCGCTCCGGCGTGAGGGAAATCCGGCTTCTCGCTCATTCGCCGGAGACCCTGCAGGCCCTGCGCGAGCAGGTCGAGAGCCATTTGCAGGCGCGCTTCGCCGAGGCTTGCGACGGCGTCTCCTGGCGCAGCGAAATCGAATGCGACGAGATCCATTCGTGGACCGTGCGGCTTCTCGTCGGGGAAGGGCTAAGCCAGGAAGAATACCTCATCCACTACGCGGTCCTCGATGACGAACTCGCCTCGTCGATCGAATACGAGATGCTCTCGGTCCAATACATCGCCCTGATCGTCGCGGGCGGATTCGGCATCCTCGGCTTCTTCTTCGCGATGCGGTTCATCCGCCCGCTCAAGCAGATGACACTCACCGCCCAGAAGATCACCGAGAGCCCGCGCGAACAACTCGTCCTCCATATTTCCGCCCTCGTGAAAAAGCTCGACATCCGGCGCGGCGACGAGGTCGGCGACATCGCCCGCGCTTCCAAGCGCCTCTTCGAAGAGCTGATCCGTTTTCAGGAAGACCTCGAGCAACGCGTCAACGACCGCACCCGCGAGCTGCGACGCGCCAACATCGAGTTGGAAAAGGCGAACGAAAAACTGAAAAGCCTCAGTCATGAAAAAGACGCCTTTGTCGCCAAGGTCAGTCACGACCTCCGCCAGCCGCTCAACGCCATTTTTCTCCAGGTCGAAGCGCTGAAGCTCTCCCCCCTCGACGAAGG
>CAYLJC010000435.1:0-3412 GCA_964383345.1 uncultured Akkermansia sp.
TGTCGGCGAACCCGAAGCCGTTGCGGCCCCGCTCCCCGTAGTGATCCACGGGAGAGACAAAGGCAAAACCGTCGCTCCAGGGCACCTTCGCGAGCGGCCAGGTGCGGGTGCGCCCGGGCAGGAAGTCGATCCCGGAAACGTTGAGACGCCCCTCGCCTTCCTCGATTTCGTCGCCCCACCAGAAAGCGAGGCTCTCCTTGCTGCCGCCGCGGCAAGCGTATTCCCATTCGGCTTCGGTGGGGAGCCGATAGACGAGACCCTCGGGCAGGCGACCCGCGGCGCGTTCCCGCTCTGTCAGCCATTCACAGAAAGCGCGGGCGTCATTCCAGCTCACACAAACCACGGGGAAGTCTTCGCGCAGGGGAAAGGGAAAATTCGGATCGCGCCAGCTTTTCCCCTCCATCGGTTTCCACGGGTGGACCACCCCCGAGACGAAACGGTAGCCGGTCCATTCCGGGTCGAAGCACTGTGTTGTCCCGCCGGGTTTTTCCGCGTCGGTGACATAACCGCTCTCCTCCGCGAAACGGCGGAACTGCCCCACCGTCACTTCCGTGCGCCCCATCCAGAAGGCCTCCTTCACCCGTGTCAGGCGCGGCGACTCGCCCTCGTAGGATTCGCGCGAGGTTCCCGGCGTGGCCCCGCCCTCGATCCCGGTGGCCCAGGCCTTTTCCTCCGGCGTGCTGCCCATGAGAAATTCGCCGGGCGGGAGGGCGACGAGTTCAAGAGATACGTCCGCGCCGAGATCGATGTGCTTGGATTCGGATTCGGAGGAATGGACAGGCAGGGTGGCGAGGAAAGCCACGGCAAGACAAGCGGCGAAGCGACATTCCGTAGCATGGGCATCCTGCCCATGCACCGTGTGAAAACACCCGAGGGCCTTGGCAGCCACTTCGCGAAAGACCGCCCGCCCCTTCGCCACCTTTTGAGCAATTGCCGCTTTCCCGGTCTCCGCACTTCCCAGGGCGGTGCATGGGCTGGAAGCCCATGCTACAGGCCGGGCCAACGGCGTATCCTGGAGGCGGGGGGCGCTCATTTGCTGATCGGTTGAGAAATGCGGAGATAGGCAAAAAGGTCGCGCCATTGTTGCTCGTCGAGACCTTGCAGCAGACCCTCCGGCATGAGACTGCGCCCCATCGGTTCGACCGACTCGATTTCGGCGGCGGAGAGGGTCAGGTCCTGCCCGTCGAGACCCCGCAGCACGGTGACCTGGTTGTCGCGGTCCACCTGGAATCCTCCGAGGGTGCGGCCGTCTTTTGTTTTTACGGTGATGAACTGGAAACCCTCGCGAATCTCGGCGTTGGGATTGATGATGCTGATGAGCATGGTCCCGAGATCATCGCGCTGGTAACTGGTGAGTTCGGGTCCGATGTTTCCGCCCTTGAAGAACAGTTTGTGGCAACTCGCACAACGCTGGTCGTAGATCGCCTCCCCGGCGTAGGGACTCCCCGGAGCCTTTTTGAGAGCTTCTTCGACGGCGGCAATCTTCGCGTTGAAATCCATCCCGGCGGTCTCGGCCCGGGGGAAAAGTTTGACTGCGGCCGTGCGGACGGATTCCTCGGGATGCGAACGCAACTGATCGGCGACGTCGTTGGGCACCAGCGCGAGCGGCACGGCCCCCGATTCCAGGGCGGCGATGAGGGAGTTCGCCCAGGCCGGACGGCTTCCCAACAAGGTGAAAGCGGCGGGGCGCACTTCTTCGGGGAGTTTCGGGAGATGTGCCAGGGCCGCGGTGGCGATGGCGGCATCGTCATAGGCCCCGAGTGAAGCGAAAGCGGCGCGGCGCAGGTCGGTGTCGCCGTTTTCTCCAGCCACTTTCAGAAGCACCGGCACCGCTTCGGCATGTTTGATCTCCCCGAAACTGCGGGTGAAACGGAGGCGCTCGTCGAGGGGTGCCTTGGCGTCGGCGACGAGGGCGAGGGCCTCCTTCACCGCCGCCGCTTCGCCCTGGCGCAGGCGGATGCCGAGAGACGCTCCCCCCGACTCGGCGATCGCCGCGATCAGTTCCTCGGGCAGGGCGGCCATGGTGCGGCCGCGGTAGGCTTCTTCGAATCCACTGAGGAGTTTTTCGGTCTGCTTCGGTCCGGGGGCAAGTTGGAGCAGCTTCGCGAGATGCACCAGATCCTGCCGTTTTCCTTCGACCGAAAAACGCCGCGCGATCCGGGGGAGGAGGTGTTCTATCACGATTTCCTTGTCCCACAGCGCACGATTTTCAAAAAGGGCCATGACGTCCTCCGTCGAATCCGGCAGGTGCGCTTCGAGAACCCACCAGCAGAGCAGGGGAATGTAGGGATCGTCCACATCCTCATCGTGTCCGAGCAGCGCGGCGAGAAGGGGGAAACCCTGGTCGTTGACGAGGCGGCGGGCCGTCGAAGCCATCTGCGAACGCACCTCGGCGTCAGGCTCGACGGCGGCACGGGCGAGCAGTGTGTCAAACACATTGGTCGCCAGCGGATAGGGCTCGGTGCGCTCGGGCGGGAGACCAAGGTTGCGCTGGATGCCGTAGGCGTCGCCCAGCAAACGCACTGTCCACTGCCGCACCGGCGCGTCGGCATGGGCGAGGGTTTTCACCGCCGTGGCGTCGTCGAGTCCGGCGATCCGGTCGAGGACCCAGAGGGCGTGCAGGGCGGCGGATCCGCTGCCCTTGATGGCGAGTTCTTTCAACTTTGGCACGATGGCCTCGTCACCGCGCTCACTGAGAAGGCGGACGGCGGTGCGGCGGTGCCATTTGTTGTCATGCCCGAGCAGGGCGATGAGTTCCTCCGCGGATTTGGTGGTGAGATCGTAGCCTTTTTCGAGCGGCATTCCTTTCCCGGCGATCCGGTAGATGCGGCCGGTGGTCGGATCGATCTGGTTTTGATAGTGCTGGCCGTGGGCGATGTAATATTCATACATGTCGGCGACGTGAAGCGAACCGTCGGGCGCGTTGGCGAGGTAAACGGGACGGAAGGCCACGTCGCTGCTTTTCACCACCGCGCCGTGATCCACCGTGTCGAAGGTCGAGCCGTGGGCTTTCCATTTTGACGCGATGACCTCGTTGTGGAGCGGATCGATCGCAAAGAGCATGCCACGCAGCGCTTCGGGCATGGCGGTGCCGTCGGCGAAGGCCCCGAAGTGGGTGAAGCGGACCACCTCGTCCTCCGTCGCCATCTTGGGCAGATCCCCGAAAGCATAGGGATTGCGCGGCGGACCGAACTTGCCGGGATCAACGCCCTGCATCTGGTAGAAGCCGCCCTGAACGTAGTGCCAGCCTCGGGTGCCCCCGCCATTGTGCCCCGAGTAAAGGCGTCCGACCGAATCGAATTCGAGTCCGAAGGTGTTGCCGCTGCCCTCGGCGAAAATTTCGAAAGCGCGGGTTTCGGGGTGGTAACGCCAGACCATGCATCCCTCGAAATAGACGCCGGGATGCCCCTCG
>CAYLJC010000436.1:0-3397 GCA_964383345.1 uncultured Akkermansia sp.
GTGGGTGGAACTGGAACTCGATCACCCCATTTTCCACATGGTTTTTGATCTGGATATGAAACCCCAAATCCCCGCCGTGGGCATGGCGATGATGGGGCGCGAGGAGGGCATCACCTACGAATGGAACAAACCCGGTTCCGAGACGCCCCACTACCGCGCCATCCTCGACGACGCCGGGCGCATCTGCATGATGATCTGCTTCAACACCGATCTCGGCGACGGCTGGGAAGAAGAGGGGACCGATCCCTGGTACTTCCGCGAGTTTTCGGAAAAATACGCCTATCCACTCGGCATCAACATCGTCTTTTACGCGCTGACACACTGAGCCGCCTCCGGCACAAACCGGGGCGGCGCGACGTGGATTCCCGATGTTTCCTGAAAGCTTCCTGAAAGGCTTCGGATCAGTTGCCCGGTTTCGGCGGGGGCTTCGGCAGGGGGATCGACGGCGCGCCCGGCAGAGGCTGTTTCAGGGGAATGGGCTGGGGTGGACCCGCGGGAGCAGCCGGGGGGGCCGCTCCGGCGGGCACCGCGACCGGAGGCCTGACCGGCTGGACTCCACCGGGTTGGGGCGCGGCGGGAGGCACCGGGGCGCCGGCAGGTCTTGGCGGCCCCCCGGCCGGGACCGCCGGGAGGGGCTGCCGCAAGGGAACCGGAGCCGGGCGCGCCGCTCCGGGGGCGGGACCGCGGACTTGATCCAGCTTCACGGTGGCGGCACCGGGATCGGACTCCACCGCAACGGGCACGGCCGCCCGGACCGCCGTGGCGATCGGAGCGGTCTTGGGTTCCGCAGCGGGTGCGGCGTTTTTGGGCGAAGATTCGATGGAGGCGATGAGTTCCTCCATCGGAGTCGAATCGAGCACCGCCGCAGGAACGAAGTACGCCGGAACGACGGTACCGAGGACGATTTTATCCATGGGACCGAGGGCCACCCCCTCGGGTCCGACCGGAGCACCGTTGACCGTGGTCCCATTCGTGGAGCCCGCATCGATCAGGGTGAAGGTATCTCCCGAACGAGAGAGGCTGCCGTGTTTCACCGAAACCTCGGCAACGAGAATCTGGAGACCGTTTTCGGGGCTGCGCCCGATCGCAATCGATTCGTCGGTGAGATCGTGACGAGAGGGTGCTTCGCCGGGGCGACATACGATAAGAGAAAACGCTGAGGATGACATGGCCCTCAGTGTGGGAAAAAGAACGCGACCTGTCAATCCGTTCCGTCTTTTCGGTCCTCTTTTGGTTGTTTCACCGCATTCCGAGCCAGGATCGGACGGCGTTGCTCACGGCGCGATGATCTTTTTCGCGAAAAGGTTCATGACGCGCCCCCGAGACCAGGACGAAACATTTTTCCGGCCCGGGGAGACGGGCGAAAAGAGCCTCGGCGTATTCGGGAGGGCAGACTTCGTCCTCGCTGCCCTGTGTCACGAGAAAGGCGGGCTCCCCCGGAATGCGGGAAACGGCCTCGTGCAGCCCGCTTTCCGCGGCGAGGAGATTGATCGCAAACCGCAGCGAGACGCGATGATGGCTCCCGTCTTTCTTCAAGGCAGCGTCGAGAGGAGGGTCGAATCCGGTGTGGTAGCAACGGCTTGGTTTCACCCCCGTGCTCAGGGTGAGGCGGGGAAAACGGGTCGCGAGAAACCGCGCCAACGAGATTTTCCATCCCGGCTGCCCGTGGGAAGGAACGAGGAGGGGGGAACTGACCCACATCCAGCGCAGGCAATCGAGCGCTCTCCCCCGCTCTCCCAGCCAGTGCAGAGCGAGAAACGCTCCGGTGGAATGGGCGAAAATCCCCGTCGGACGCAGCTCCAACGCAGCGATGGTTTCCTCCAGAAGTCGTCCCGACTCGGCCACCGTCGGCATGTCGCCCCGGATGCCATCGGATTCCCCGTTCCCGGGCCAATCAAAACCCACCGCACGATAACCGGCATCGGTGAGGAGGGAGGCGGCCCAATCGTGCCGGGCGGTGTGGTCCCCCAGCCCGTGCAGGATCAGCACCTCCCCTTTTTCCGGACCGGAGGGATGCCATTCGCGGACACGCAGCCGTATCCCCGGAGCGGGGAGGGTGAGAAACCGGTCGGTGATGGAGGGCGGAGGCACCCCCCACCTTCGACGAAGTACGGAAATATTCCAGTTGCGGATGAAATCCCCCGAGGCTACATTCGCGGCCCTCTCAATGGGGAGGAATTCGCGCGGTTAGCTCAGGGGTAGAGCATCACCTTGACACGGTGGGGGTCACTGGTTCAAATCCAGTATCGCGCACCATCTTTCATGGCCATCCTATACGAGTCTCCCGTCTGCCTCGCGGTTCTGAATCCCAAGGGCAGGGATCCCTATCTCGACTACTCGCACGGGCCGAACTGCTACCAGGGAGGGGTGCATGCGCCCATCAATTTCCATGCCTACGCCGCCGCCACCTACGGTGCTTTTTTCGACTCCACCGAAGCCGTTCTCCAAGACCGCGATCGCTTCGATGCCGTTCTGGTCCTGATCCGACGACGCCCTTGGATCACCCTGGAGGCGGTCCGGACCTTACAAAAAGCCGGGCTCACCGTCCTCGTCGCCTGGAAAGAGTGCAGCCACAACCAGATCTCCGATCAGCTCGCTTCTCGGAAAGCGGTGCGCGCCTACGGCGAAATCCTCCAGCTCGCCGACGGGATTCTCTCGCCCACCCTGGCCTGGCCGCCGCGGGTGGGTTTGATCGACCAAAACGATTTCTGGCGGAAGCTGAAATTCATTCCAACGCCGTATCCGGTCGATTTCCCCAGCTGGGATTTTTCGACCGAGGTGGCCGAGCGATCCGGAATCCTCATCGGCACGAGAGAGTTCAAGACCGAGACCCGCAACCACATCCACGCGATCACGAGGGCCGCTTCCCTCGCCCACGAATTCCACATCCCCCGCGTCACGGTGATCAATTCGGACAAAGCGAAGGGCCTCCGCATCTTGCGGGAGTTGGCGGAGACGTTCCCCCCCGGCTGCCTCCACATCCAGGACACAAAGCTCCCCTACCCCGAGTACATGAAGCTGCTCTCCTCCCACCGGCTCATTTACCAGATGGACCGCAGCACCGTGCCCGGCCAGGTCGCGGGGGACTGTCTTCTCGCCCGGACGATCTGTGCGGGAGGGAGCTCGACGATAGAGAACATGGCCTTTCCCGACTTCAGCGACGACGGCACCATCCGCATGAAGAATGTCTTCGAACGCATCGCGCAAATCCTGCACGACGACGACGCCTACCTCGCCGGGCCCGGCTGGGGGTCGTGGACGCGCACGGCGCACGGGAGCAGCGCGCCGACGATCTACCGTCTGCGCGGGCTGGCCGTTGATACCGACGACACGCGCGCCGCGGGAGGGCGGCTGCGGTACCTGATCGTGGGCGAGACGGCAGACCCTCTGCCCCGCA
>CAYLJC010000437.1:0-3397 GCA_964383345.1 uncultured Akkermansia sp.
ATCAGGCCGGCGACGCTGGTGAGGAGGATCAGCAGATCCGCCCCGACGAGGCGGGCGACGATGGAGGAAAGGATGTCGTTGTCCCCGACCTTGAGTTCGTAGACGGAGACCGAATCGTTTTCGTTGAGGATGGGAATGACCCGCCGGTGGGAGAGGATGGCGTTCAGGGTCGCGAGGACATTGCCGCTGCGGCGTTCGTCCTGGAGATCTTCGTGGGTGACGAGGAGCTGGGCGACCTTGATCCCGTGGAGACCGAACTGGCCTTCATACAGGTGCATGAGCCGGGCCTGTCCGGCGGCGGCGCAGGCCTGGAGCATTTCCGTCTCGGTGGGACGCCGGGCCAGTCCGAAGGCGGACAGGCCCGCCCCGACCGCTCCGGAGGAGACCATGATGATTTCGTGGCCGGCGGTGTGGATGTCCGCGATCGCCTGGGAAAGCCGGGCGATCATGGCGTGGTGGATCTCTCCCCCCGCGTTCCTCGTGAGAACGCCGGTGCCGATTTTGATGACGATGCGTTTGCCTGGAGATGCCGCTGACATGGTGTTGTCGGGTGCCTTGGAAATCGGGAAACGGCCCGTTTCCGGAAAGGGGGTGACGATATGGCCTCGGTCGGGGGGTGTAAAGCGGGTTTAGCGGCTTAGCGAGTGGCTGTATAGCGGGCAGCTTTTTTTGCCGGGAGGTTATTTTTCGGACATGATGTGGACGCCGTCCCAGTCGTCGCCGGGGGGATGGAGTGCGAGGGCGCGGCAGCGGTCCGCCATGACGAGGGACGGGTTGGTGGCGATGTCGGGACCGGGCTGGCGGGGTTCGAGGGCGGCGGATCGGGTGAAGGCGCGGCAGGCGCCGTCCCAGTCGCGCTGGAGATAGCGCTCGGTCGCGGCGGCGTAGAGGTCGATGCATTGGAGGGTGGCGGGGGTGACGCGGGAGGTCTGCTCGATCACTTCGTAGACCCGGACGGGGAGGGTGCGGCCTTTCACGACGATGCGGTCGAGAAAGCGGTAGGTGATGTCGTCCCGGACGGCCCGCGCCGCCTCATGGGTCTCGCCGGTGATCATGGTGTAGACGCCGTAGGCTTTCGCGGCCGATTCGCAGCGCGCCCCGAGGTTCACATTGTCTCCCATCATGGTGTAATTAAAGCGGCGCTGCGATCCCATGTTGCCGACGACGGCGGGGCCGCTGTTGAGGCCGATGCGGGTACGCATTCCGCGGACGAGGTCGGATTTTCCGAGGGCCTGCCATTTTTCGCGCAGTTCGGCCTGTTTCCGCTGCATCAGGATGGCGGAATAGACGCCGCGCGCGGCGTGGTCGGCGAGGGGCAGGGGTGCGCCGAACATCACGTCGATGGCGTCGCCGATGTACTTGTCGAGGGTGCCGCCCTGATCGATGACGATGTCGGTCATTTCGGAGAGGTATTCCACCATCAGTTCCACGAGCGGTTCGGGGGCGAGTTGTTCGGAGAAGGTCGAGAAGCCCTGGATGTCGCTGAAGAGAACGGTGATGTCGACGCGCTCGCCGCCGAGTTTCGGCGTCTCGCCGGATTCGAGGATTTGGTGGACGAGGTCGGGGGAGACGTAGGATCGGAACACTCCCTTGATGTAGCGTTTCTCACGCAGTTCGGCGAGGAGCCGGTCGACGATCACGCCGGTGTGGAGCACGAGGAAACCGGCCACGGGGAGGACGAGGGGCAGGGCGAGGGAGTGCGAGCGAAAGAGGGAGAAGGCGAGGGCCACGTAGGCGGCGGTCACGAGGGCGGGAATCGCGATCTCCAGGACGACGGGGGCGCGGCGCAGGAGCAGGAGGGTGAGCCAGGCGACGAGGAGCCATCCGGCGAGAAGCGGAACCATGGGGACAAGGCGGAGGTAGTCGCTCCGCAGGATGTTGTCGAGGGCGGTGGCCTGCACGCGGAAGAGCGGATCGAGGGAGTGGTAGGGGGTCGGGCCGAGATCCTGGAGGCCCTCGGCGGCCTGGCCGACGATGACGATCTGATCGGTCAGCGGGGGAAGCCTGGCGGGCCAGGCGTCGCCGGAGCCCACCGCGCCGAGCAGTTCCGACACCAGAATGTAGTCGGACATGGCAAAGCGGTCGGTGTCGCGGTAGTTGATCGCCATGAACCCGCGCCGGTCGATGGGGATGGTCCATCGCCCGCCGTCTTTTTTCGGGAGGGTGATGGCTTCTCCGAGTACCACGTCCACTTCGTCGGGCGTGGTTTCTTCGAGCTGGATGAGAATCTGGAGGACGAAGGAGGGATAGACGCGGTTGCCGAGACGGGCGACGAGAGGGATCTCGCGGCGCATGTTGTCGATGTGCGAGGCGGGGCAGTTGACCACTCCGGTGAAGGCGCTCTCGGCGATGCGGGGGATGGGCAGGTTGGCGGTGTTCCCGCCGAGGAGGGCGTCGAGATCGCCGCGCACTCTTGGAAGAGGGAGGGTTTTGCCCCCGAGGTAATACTCTTGGGGAGGCGGGGCATGGTCGATCCCGGCGTCGTCCGGGGCGATGTTCATTCCGGTGATGGGGGCGAGGTGGGCGGCGAGGGCATCGGCGAAGAGGATATCTCCCTCGGGGTCGACGCGGCTTTCCTCGGAAAAAAAGAAGTCGAAGGCGAGCACTTTCGGAGGCCGGTGGGTGAGTCGCTCGGTGAAGACGGCATGGATTTCGCGGGACCATTCTTCCCAGCGTCCCGCCGCGCGGAGGGACTCATCGCCGATGCCGAGGAGGGCGATGCGCGGGTGCGGCGGCGGGTCGGACGCGGCGCGGGCGCGGAACCGGTGATCCAGTGTCACGTTTTCCAGTTCCCTGACAAAATCCAATGACCAGAGGGCGGCCATCAGTCCTGCGGTCAGGAGGGGGGCGACGATCACGAGGAGCGACCCCCGCCTGTTGGATTTCAGCGCCATGGATGGATGCGGAGGACTCGAAGAGGTCGCCGGAGGCGAAGGGGTCGGAAAAACAGTGTCGGGAAAATGTCGGAAACTTTCATCACCGCCGCGTCCCTGCCGGGGCGGAACCCTCCCATGCTTGACGGTGCGCCCGTGCTTGGCAAGCAAAAGGGGGTCTTCCCCTCGGTTTTCCCGATCCTTTATTTGCGTGACTTTTTCCCCGATAGATACTACAAGAAAGTTCGAAAAACGGTTCCTTCCCTTTCTCGTCCGCGTGACTTATGAAAACGTTTCTGCCTTTTGTCTTGCCCTGCTTCGCGGTCTTTTTTCTCACGGCGATGCCGCTCGCGGCGGCACCGGAGAGCGGCAAGGTCACGGTGGCGGTCGGGGAGGTCACGGTCGTGGCGAAGGCTGGGGACGCTCCGGTGGCGGTTAAGGCGGGCGATACCGTCGCGGTCGGCGGCACCATCAAAACCGGTGCAGGTGCCCGCGTGGTGGTGGTGATGACGGCCCGCTCCGCC
>CAYLJC010000438.1:0-2622 GCA_964383345.1 uncultured Akkermansia sp.
GGAAAAAAGGAAAAACCAATGAGAAAGAGTCGCGGAACAGACATGAACTGGAGATGGGTGAAAAAGGGAAAGGAGATGTGGCCCGGTGCGGACACCGGAGGATTCGGAAGCAGCCTGACGTTTCGCCGCCGCGTCATCAAGAGCGAATCCCTTCTCCGCCGTGGCGCATGCGCGGCGGCCCGTCCTCCCGTCAAAACGCGGCCCGGTAGACTTCTTCGAGCAGGTCGGGAGTCACCGGGACGGGATTGAACTGCGCCGTCCACTGGGCGGCAGCTTCGACGGCGAGGGTCGGGATCATATCCTCCTCCACACCGAGGTCGCCGAGGGAAAAATCCATGGCGCACCGGGCGAGGTGAAACCGGACCCGATCCGCCAGCCTCCCCTCTCCCGCCAAAGACGCGTACATCGCCGCCGTGGCGGGGTCGCGTTCGTTGCATTCGACGACATGGGGCAGCATCGTGCCGACGGCCTGTCCGTGGATGATCCCGAAACGGGCGGTGAGCGGATTGGCGCAGGAATGAGCGATCCCGAGCATGGAATTCTCGATCGCAGTGCCGGCGAAGGCCGCCCCCAACTGCATCCGGGCGCGGGCGGCGAGGTCGTCGGGATGGAGCAAGACCCGCTCCAGGCCCTCGTCGAGCAATTTCCAGGCGGCGATCGAATAGGCGGAGGAAACATCCGAACGTTTGTTGCAGACGACCGTCTCAAGCGCGTGCGCGAGGGCATCGATGCCGGTGTGGGCGGTCACCGAAAAAGGCATTGTCAGGGTCAGTTCGGGATCGAGGATCGCCACCGTCGCCGCCGCTTTGGGATCCCCGCAGGCCATTTTCGCGTGGGTCTCCGCATCGGCGATGAGCGCGAAGCTCTGGCATTCGCTGCCCGTTCCCGAGGTCGTCGGAATGGCGAGGAACGGCAGCATCGGCCGGGGCGCCTTGCCCACTCCCCAGTAGTCCTGCATACGCCCTCCGTTGCTCAGGAGAAAATTGCAGCCCTTGGCCGTGTCGAGGCTCGATCCGCCGCCGAGGCCCACGAGGAGATCCGTCCTCGCCGCCCGGGCCACCGCGACACAGCGGTCCACATCCTCGGTCGTGGGGTTTTCCCGGACTTCCTCATAGACCGTCGCCGCGAGGCCAGCCCGTTCGATCGATGCGACCGCACGCGTCACCGCGCCCGTTTTTGCGATGCCGGGATCGGTCACGACGAGAACACGCTTCGCCCCGAGAGCCGCCGCTTCCGCGCCGACGGTCTCGATTTTTCCCGCTCCGAAAACCACGCGACCCGCTGCGGCATGTTCGAAAGCGATCACCCTGTCGGGGTTCTCGAGACCGTCGCAGAGAGACTCAATCGAAAGGGGGTCGGTCGGCATCGGGTGACCGTAACTTCTCACGCGATCTCCGCAATCTGGAATGAACGGCGCGTATACAGGAACTCAAAGAGGTTGCCTTCGTGTGGTTGATCCCATTTGATCCGGTTCGTCGGCACGTCGCCGATATTGAGTCGATCAATGTCAGGGCAGTCGAAAAGCTGCGCGATCCAGTCCCGGTCGCGCGTCACGGCGGTCACCACGAGAGAAAACCCGATTTTTCCGAGCATCTCCGCCTGGGGGCATTCCACGACGCTGGCGAAGGGGAAAAGGAACTCGCGGATGGCCAGTTCCTCGTCGAAGGAATCCACCCGGATCAGGGTGGGTTGCAGGTAATTCATCCCGTCCCGCGTCTGGAATCGTTCCCCCTCGCGGAATTCGGCGGTGACGTCGCGGGCTCCGTCCGAGCGCAGCCCTTGTTCCACCGCTTCGTTGATCCATTCGGCGAACATGGGGTTGGCAAAACCGGAGAGCTTCGCCTCGGGATCCTCCTGTGCGAGCGGCTGGATCGTCGCGAGACGTTGCGCCACCGCACGGGCGATCTCGTCGCCGTATTTCGGTACCACGATGGTCGAGGTGCAGATACAGCTCCGTCCCGAGTTCGCCGAGACGGATTCCACGATGGTGTCGATGTATTTCTCCCAGTTCTCGATTTCGTCTTCGCCGATGAGAAATTTCGAATACCCGGTACCGTGGACCTCGATACGGGGATCGTTTTCGTACTGCTTCACGGTCGAATCGTCGCCGAAGAGCATGACCCGTCCGGCGCGCCGGATGATCGCACCCGAGCCATCGTGCTGGGTCGGGTAGAGGCTGAAGGCCTCCGGCGGACAGCCCGCTTTGAGAAAAGCCTGGATGATGCGCCAAGGCGTCCAGGGTTCCTCGCGTCCGGGTTTGAGCAGGACCGGCACCTTCATCGCGATGGCCGGAATCCAGAGCGCGTTGACCGCCGGAGAGTTGCTCGGGAGGATCACCGCCAGTTCGTTGGTGGTCGCCGAAAAACTCACCGGAGCACCGCTCTGTTCGCCGTAGCCTTTGTCGAGCACGGCCCAGTCGAGACCACGACTGAGTCCGCGGAAGATGAGATCGATGTCCGCGAAAACCCCTCCGAGGCGTGTCATGTTCATGCGAATGAGGGCATGAGGCAGGCCGCTGGTCGAGGCGAGGGCGAGGACGTAGTCCTCCGGCGATTGCATCGCGCCTGCGGTGCCGACGGGGAGATCGTCGTGCAGAAATATCTCCCCGGCGCGTTTGGTGAT
>CAYLJC010000438.1:2632-3381 GCA_964383345.1 uncultured Akkermansia sp.
TTCCTCGCAGGACATTTTTTTGAGAGCCTCGCGCGCCTGCCCCATTTTGTGGAGATCGTACTTGATCATGTCCGCACAGGCGAAGCTGATCTCGGCGGCGGGCTCGTCGGTGCCAAGCCTGGGCACGGTCTGGATTTCGAGCGAGCGATGCACGCGGCCTTGCCTGAGAATGGGAATGTGGGGAGCAGTCATTTTGCAATCGAATCTCTTAACAGGATGCTAATACACTCCCTCGATCACTTTCGAGGTCAGGGCACCGAAGGGCCGTACATCCCCCACCCCGTCCCAGGCGTACTTGGCGTGCGGTTTGCGGCGGATCGCCTCGTCGCGCTCCAGAAAGCGGGGCATGAAAAACTCGCGGGACAGGGTTGTCAGCTCGACCCGACCGTATTCCCCGTAGTCCTTCGTAATCTCGGTTTTCTCGGGATCGACGATGCGCAGGACCGCGCGGGGTTGCGGCGCGTAGTAGGTCACGCTGTAGTCGTTTTCCTTGAGTTCTTCGGGAAGGGAAACGGCGAGCCCCATGAGCGTGTTGCCGTAGGTCGGGACAAAGAGGGCCTTGCCTTCGAGTACTTCTTCCTGCAGGAAGCGAACGTACTCGGGTGTCATCGAGGTGCCTCCGCTGAAGCAGCCCTTGATCCCGTGACCCGAGATCGAAATGCGCTCTCCGATGGAGGCGAGCAGCTTCGGTGTCATGAAGATGCAGGAAATGTCGCGGTGCTTGATGATCTCGACCGCCTGCTCCATGA
>CAYLJC010000439.1:0-3381 GCA_964383345.1 uncultured Akkermansia sp.
AGCACGAACCGCCGCCTGCCCGTCACGAGGACCGAACACCGACCGGGCCATCCGGCGGCTCTTGGCGAAGCTCCGCGAACTCGGCCCTCCCGAGAACACCCTGATTCTCTACGCCTCCGACAACGGCAGCTACCGCGATGATCGGACCGGAGGTTTACGCGGCAAAAAGGGGGCCAACTGGGAGGGGGGACTCCGCGTCCCGGGAATTGTTTCGTGGCCGGGAAAAATCAAGGCCGGAGTCGTCTCCGAGGTTCCCGCCGGGCTTGTCGATGTGGTTCCCACGGTGTGCGGCCTGCTCGGTCTGGAAAAACCGGACGGAGTCCACCTCGACGGGGCCGATCTCTCCGGTCCGCTCACCGGGGCGGGCGGGTTGACCCGTCGCCAGCCGTTCTTCTGGCACCTGCAACGCTCGCGCCCCATCGTCGCGATGCGGGACGGTGACTATTGCCTCGTCGCCGATCCCGACTACGAGCTTCCGACGGACAATATGTTCGACGAAGCCTGGATCCCGGCGATCCGGGAGGGCGGCTACACGAATTACCAGCTTTTCGATCTCAAAAACGATCCCCGTCAGACTCGCGACCTCGCCGCCGACCAGCCCGGGCGGGTCGAATCGTTGAAAAAGAAACTGCTCCGGATCAATGCCAGCGTCATGGCCGACGGGACGGTGTGGTGAAAAGCAAGTCCGGAAGCGGTTACTCCCGCATCCGCAGCACCAGGGCCGGGGGGGGCAGGGTGGCGTGCCGGGAGCTGGCGATGGCATGGACGAGTCCGCCGCCGCGCACTTCGCTGGTGTCGCGCACGATGACGAGGGAGGCCCGGCGGTTGCGGTCCGCATTGAGAAAGGCGGCGAGTTTTTCCCCGTGAATTCCGAAGGAACCCGATTGGATTCCCCGGGGCAGGATAAAGGAGCCGAGGGCGATGACCTTTTCCGTGACGAGGGCGGTGCCGCTTTCCGGATCGTTCGCCGGGGCGGTGGCCCAGTCGAGTTCGCCGCCGGACCAGTCGTCGAGGCGGTCGTCGCGGATGCCGTAGACGGTGAACCCGGAGTCGCCCAGATTCGAGGCGAGTCCCCATCCGGTCGGGGTGAAATGCAGTTCCAGCCGGGCCTCGGCAATGGTGCCGGGAGCGATCGGGGTGAGGTCGAAACGCAGGTAGGATTTCCGGTGCGGACCGTTTTCGCCGAGGGCGATTTTCAGGAGCAGGAGCGTATCCGAGTCGTGCCCGCCGGTCTCGCTGGAGCAAGTGTAGGCGTCGGCTCCGCCCGGAGCGGCGGTGGTCAGGGTGAGGGTGTTTTTCTCCTGCGGTCCGGAGGCGTCATCGGGCAGGGTCCAGGTGGCTTCCTCGATCGCCGCGCTGACGGAGCCGAGGCTGCCGACTTCGGTGACGCTGCGTTGACCGGTCCGCAGTTCGAGACTTTGCCCTCCGTCGGGGAGGGCGACTTCGACGAGTCCGTCGAAGACCTGGGTCTGGGTGGTGCCGCTGACCGGGTGGACATTGACGGCGAAGCGGGTCCCGTGATCGATGACGCGGGCGCTGGGGGTGCGGATCGTGAATCCCTCGGCCGATTCGCTGACTTCGGCGACGGCGGTGCCACTGGTGAGGACGCAGTGCATCGCATCGACAAGGGTGAGGCGGGCGGGGGCTTCGAGGATGACCTCCGCTCCCGAGTCAAAATCGAGCGTGGCGATTCCGCGGACGAGAAAAAGCTCTCCGGCCCCGAGCCGGGCACCCTCGGCGGTGGGGAGCGGACCGCTTTCCCAACGGGCTGCTTCGGTCCGTTTCATCGTCGCGAAGGTGGGCTCGGGGGCCGGCGGGCGGAGCAGGAGCAGGCTGAGCAGGGCGATCAGCGCGGCTGCCGCGAAGCCCTGCCAGAGCGAGGGGAAGCGGGAATAGCGATAGTCGGAAATGTCCTCGACATCTTCGATGTCTCCGTCCGCGATGTCGTCGCCGTGTTCCCCGTTCCGCCCGATCTGCTCCCAGTGGAGCGCGGCGTGGTCGTGCAGAAAATCGACGTAGACGCGCCGCGCCTCCTCGCTTTCCGAGAGCCGGGCTTCCAGTTCCGCGATCCGGGCGCTGTTGAGGGAGCGTTCGATATAGCCGTGGGCCAGTTCGAGGAGGCGGTCGTGCGGAAAGTTCGGTGGCTCTTCGTTCATGCCTGGCTGAGTTCCTTTTCGACGCATTGGTAGAGATTTTTCCGGAGGCGGCTGAGGAGCCGGTAGATGGCACCTTCGGTTCGTTCGGTGCGCCGCGAGATGCCCTCGATGGAGGACTCGTCTCGGTAGCGCAACTCCAGGATCTCGCGATGTTCCCCGGAGAGTTTTCGGACACATTTATGGAGGGCTTTTTCCCGCTTCTGCCAACGCTGTTCTTTCATCGCGCTCTCGGATTCTTCGCTGAGGGTTTCGAGGAGCCGGTCGCTGAGGAATTCGGATCGGTCGCGCTTGGAGCGACGCCGGAACGCGAGGATCTGGTAAAACAGGATCTTCCTCGCCCAGGCCGCGAAGTTGGTCCCGAGTTCGAACTGCGGGAACTGTCGCCACATCACGATTTTGCCCTCCTGGAGGATGTCCTGGGCATCCTGCGGGCATCCGATCAGGCCGGTCACGTAGACCGCGAGGCGTCTTTCGTGTTCGGTGAGGAGTCGCAGAAACGCTTCGGTGCGATCGCTTTCCGAGTTGGGGGTGGTGTCGGCGCTCATGGGCATCTCCCTGAATAAGGCCGAAGTCGGCGCGATTGGACAGGGAATTTTCGCTCCTTTTGTTCCGGGGGACATTGGCATGTCCCTCTTAATTCGTGGGTGCAGTCCAAGGTCCCGTTCCTCGACTTGGCTTCATCCTTTATTGATGACCAATCCGAAAGAAGGCCGGGCGAGAGAACGCCGCCCGGATCGGATCGCTTGTGTCCGGCAACCGGAAAGCACACGATTTTCGAGCCTGTGAGCCTTTCTGCATCGGCTTCGGATCGATTTTCCGCTCCGATTCCACGGGGCCGCCCCGCGAAACAGCGGCGTTTCTAGACTTGGCTACACCTTTTATTGTTCGACCTGTGGGGTGGACATCACGGGGCCGATTCGCCGACTGGAATGCTTATCGGTTGGCGGTTAGGATTTTGGAATTCGATTCTCCAGTGTGTCATTCTTCCATTCTCGTATTGAGGAAAAACGCTGTAGCCGTGTTCGGTAATCGCTGCTTTGGCAATCGCTTCGGCCAAATCATCCGATTCTTCCTTGGTTAAAAGGCCAATCGCTTCGTCAACAAGGCAAGCCTCATCGTAAGCAATTCCGCTCTTCTCACTTGGATCGAAGGGGTGAATGAAAGGAAAAGAGGCACTTCGTAGATCTGTGTGGTGTTCAAAAGGGCTTCGGAAGAGGGTCGGGCA
>CAYLJC010000440.1:0-3378 GCA_964383345.1 uncultured Akkermansia sp.
ACCATTTCCGGGCCTGGTTTCGTTTTGACGGCGAGACCATGCTTTCGCGGAAAGTGATCCTCACCGACCCGCCGGCCCAAAGCCCGTCCCGCGAGTGAACGGGGCTTTTTGCGAACGGGGTATGGAGGTAAGGAATTTCGTGAGAACTTCTCTGGTTCGACGCGCGAATTGAAGGGATGGGATGCCCCGAAAAATCTCGAAAGCGCCCTCAGATCGAGAGAGCGGGGACTTTGCGACTGGCGGATTCGATCGCGTCGATGATGGCGGTGCGGACGTCGTTGAGCGAGATCGGTTTGGCGACAAAACCGTTCATGCCGCCGGCGAGACAGGAGTCGCGCACCCCGGCGAGGGCGTGTCCGGTCATCGCGATGATGATGGGCTGGCGGGGCAGGTTGAAATTCTGACGGATCGCCTCGGTGGCGTCCAGTCCGCCCATCACCGGCATCTGCAGGTCCATGAAAACGAGGTCGATGTCCCCCTGGGCGACCCGCTCGACGCCCTTGCGTCCGTTGTTGGCGAATTCGATGCCGCTGTAGCCGAGCTTTTCGAGAACCATGCCGGCGATCTTCTGGTTCATCATGACATCCTCGACGATGAGGATGCGGGCGGGATAGACCTTCGCGAATTCCTCGCCGCGGGGAGTGGAAGCATAGACCTCGGTGTCGAAGGTGTCTTCGGCGATCTCGATTCCATTTTTCCGCTGCACCATGGAGAGGGTGTCGCGCAGTAGTTTGAGTTCGGAGATCGGTTTGTAAAGCGTGCGAATGAGAGGGTATTTCGCCTCGTCGATGCGGATGCTGCTTTCTCCGATGGAGGAAAGGAAAATCGCGGGGATGTGGTGCTGGATCAGCTTCGCGGCGAATTCGGTCATGCGGTTCTCGTGGGTGAGGGCGAGGGGATCGGCGATGACGATGTCGGGGGCGAAGCGGATGATTTTCGAGGTGACCGCGTCGTCGAGGGTCGGGGCGAGATGGGTTTTCATTTGCCAGCTCTCACAATAGGTCTGGATGAGTGAGCTGAGGGCGAAGTTGCGTGTCAGGATGACGCAGGTTTTGCCGTGGAGGGGGCGCTGGTTCTCGATCTGGTGATGCGGTTTGACATTGCCTTGTTGTGGCACTTCGCGGAAGGGGATGTCGAAGAAGAACTCGGAGCCTTTGCCGAGCTTGCTCTGCACTGAGAGGGTACCGCCGAAGAGGTGGCAGAGTTTGCGGCTGATGGCGAGGCCGAGGCCGGTGCCGCCGAATTTTCGCGTGGTCGAGGCGTCGGCCTGGGTGAAGGCTTCGAAGATGCGTTCGTGATGCTCGGGTGCGATGCCGATGCCGGTGTCTTTCACGGTGATGCGGATGAGCGATTCGCTTCCGCTGCGCGTCTCCCGGGTGGTCATGCGCACCATGATCACGATCTCGCCGACGTTGGTGAATTTCAGCGCGTTGCCGAGGAGATTGACGAGGACCTGCTTGATCCGCTCCCGGTCGCCGTAGATGAGATTGGGGATGACTTTGTCGACGAAATAGATCAGTTCGAGCTGACTCTCGGCGGCGTAATAGGCGAACATCTCGATGGTTTCCTCGATCAGGGCGACGAGATCAACGGGTTCGTTTTCGAGTTCCATTTTGTCGGACTCGAGCTTGGAGAAATCGAGCACGTCGTTGATGAGGTGGACGAGGGACTGGCCGCTCGTGCGCATGATCTGGACGAGCTCCTTTTGTTCACTCGTCAGGGATGTCTCCATGAGCAGGCTGGTCGTCCCGATGATGCCGTTCATCGGGGTGCGGATCTCGTGGCTCATGTTCGCGAGGAAATCGGATTTCGCGTCCTGGGCGACTTCGGCCTGTTGTTTGGCGATCTGGATTTCCTTGATCGATTGGTGGAACTGGTCCGTCGTCTTGCGCAGGCTCTCGGCCATCGCGTTGAAACAGGCGTGGATTTTCTCGATCTCGGGTGGACCTGCTTCGCGGAGGCGGTAGTCGTAGCGTCCCTCGGTCACCGTGTTCATCCCCTGGGCGAGTCCGTTGAGACGACGGGTGAACCAGGACCCGGTGAAAATGAGCGAGGCGAAGAGCGGGACGATCCCGATGAGGGGAAGGAAGTGGCGCAGCTGCATCACGCGGGTGAAGCTGAGCATCTCCGGCCGGACGCGGGCCTGGGTGACGAAATAATAGGATTCTCCCCCGATGACGGTGGGAAAGGCGCTGCCGAGGATGTGCGAACCACCCGATCCGAGGATCGCGCGGATACCGTTCGAAGCGCCGGAGAACGTTTTGTAATTTTCGTCGAATCCCCTGACAATGCCACTCTCCTGCGCGACCGCGTCGGTGATCAGTTCGCCGAGGAGAGTGTCATCGTCGGGGTCGGGGAACTCGGAGAGAGAATGATCGGAAAACCGGACGATGGGGGGAGTTCCACCGGTTTTTCGGAAAATGGTGAGGCGCGATTCCCCCGTGTCGGACAAGGTGTAATTGAGCCGGTGGAGGAAGCTGCGGATCTCCTCGATGGGTTCGTCTCCGCTGAGAGGGATTCTCGCCATTGCCTCAGGCTTGAGTTGCTGGGAAAAGGCGGCGGACTTGGTGGAAAAGTCGGAGAGAATCTCACGGCGGGCGAATTGGACCTCCTGCAGATACGAGATGCCGAGACCGAGCGCCGCTCCGATCGCGGCAGTCAAAAGACTGACGATGAGGAGCATAAACCCGAGGGATGGCTTCGTGAAACGCATGAAAGAAGGGGCCACTTTCGTTCAAGTCCCTCGTTAAATCAAATAATTTCCATAATTAAAAGAATAAATTATAATTAAGGATTCCTCCAACGAATGACTTGCGAGGCGAGGGGCTGCGGGGTACATTCCCCGACTTCGCAAGATCGCTCGGTTAGCTCAGGGGTAGAGCACCTGCTTCACACGCAGGGAGTCACTGGTTCAAATCCAGTATCGAGCACCATATTCACCAATGCACCGCCACGCCGGTGCGAAGGGTGAAGGGTGAAGGGTTCCATGGGGTGGTAGTGGATGTCGGCAATGCCCGCGACGGGTTCGCCGGGGAGACGCGATTCGTAGTAGTACTCGATGTCGTTGGCGGCGGTGTCGAAGAGGTTGAGCAACTCGACGTAGACATCCCATTTTTCCTTGCGATAACCGGCGCGAGCGTTGAAGACGAGGGAGTCGCGGGACATGACACTTTGGTCGGCGGTGAGGGGACGCTGGCTGAAGTAGCGGGCGCGGAGTGATCCGTAGGGACCGGTGGCCTTGCCGGCGGTGACTCCGGCGGAGAAGGCGACGGGCACGGCGTTTTCGACAAAACGATCCACCGGTTCGTTGCGGAAACGGGCTTCGGAGACGGCCAGTTCGCTGTCAAAGCGGAGCCAGTCGGTCGGATTCCAGTAGAG
>CAYLJC010000441.1:0-3366 GCA_964383345.1 uncultured Akkermansia sp.
AAATGCAGGGCGCGTGCTGGGGCGGCCTGCGGGTGATGCGCGACCTGCGCAAGGGCGTGCTCGGGGAGTCGTAAGAGTGCTTGCAGGGCCCGCTGCTCCCGGTCGCGGGGTCGGTCAGCCGACCCGCTGTCCCGGCACGGCACCTTCGTCCGGCGAGAGGAGAAAAATGTCCTCACCGCCGGGTCCGGCTGCGATGATCATGCCCTCACTAACTCCGAATTTCATGGTTCGGGGGGCGAGATTGGCGACAACGACGACGAGTTTCCCGACGAGATCGGCGGGGGTGTAGGCGGATTTGATGCCGGCGAAGACGGTGCGGGTATGGTCGCCTCCGAGACCGAGGGTGAGTTTGACAAGTTTGCGCGCTTCGGGGACTTCATCGGCGGCGAGGATGCGGGCGATGCGGAGGTCGACCTTGAGAAAGTCGTCGATGCCGATTTCGTCGGCGATGGGTGAGGCGGCGAGGGCGTCCCCGGGATCGTCCCAGGTCGCCGGGGCTTCGCCGACGGAGACGGGGGGACTCTGTTCGGCGGCTTCTTCGCGGGATTCATGGATCATCGCCTCCACTCGGACGGGATCGACGCGTTGCATCATGTGTTCGAATTTGGCGATGGATCGACCGGTGAGGGGTGTGGCCGCCTGGTCCCAACTCGCGTAGGTTTCTCCGAAAAGCTTCCCGGCTTTTGCGGCGAGATCGGGGAGGACCGGCGCGAGGTAGATCACGAGGGTGCGGAAGAGGTTGAGGGCGACGGTGCAGACGTCCTGCAACTCCTTTTGTTTTTCGGGATCTTTGCGGAGTTCCCAGGGGGCATTGTTTTCGACGTAGGGATTGGCCTGATCGGCGAGTTCCATGATCATGCGCATGGCTTTGCTGTAGTCGCCTTTGTCGTAGGCAGCGGCGATATCCTTGCCGCGTGAGGCGAAGATTTCGAAAAGTCCATCGTCGTCGGGATAGATCTCGGAGAGGCCGGTTTCGGCGACAAATTTCGCGGTGCGACTCGCGAGATTGACGACCTTGCCGACGAGGTCGCTGTTCACGCGGGCGACAAATTCCTCAAGGTTGAGGTCGATATCTTCGACGCGGGAGGAGAGTTTGGTGGCGTAGTAGTAGCGCAGGTAGCCGGGATGGAGATGCTCCAAGTATTTCGAGGCGCGGACGAAGGTACCGCGGGACTTCGACATTTTTTCTCCGTCCACGGTGAGGAACCCATGGATGTGGACGCGGGTGGGGAGGCTATATCCCGCCGTCTTCAGCATCGCGGGCCAGAAGAGGGTGTGAAAATACTGAATGTCTTTTCCGATGAAATGATGGATTTCGCATTCGTCGTTTTTCCACCAGTCGTCGAGATTCTCCCCATGGAGTTTGCACCATTGGCTGGTTGAGCCGATGTAGCCGATGGGGGCGTCGAACCAGACGTACCAGTAGTTGCCGGGTGAGTCGGGGATCTCGAAGCCGAAGTAGGGGCCGGGGCGGGAGACGTCCCAGTTCCGGAGGGGGTCGTTGAGGAAAAAGTTGCGGAGGTAGTTGGCGCTCTCGGCGGGGAGGGTTCCCGACTGGGTCCACTCGCTGAGGAAGTCGTGCAGTTTCTCTATTTGGACAAAAAGGTGGGTCGCGGCGCGAACGACCGGTCGGCTCCCCGAGAGCACGCTGACGGGATCGACGAGATCGGTGGGGCTGTAGGTCTCCCCGCAATGGCCGCAGTTGTCGCCGGGTTGGTCGTAAGAACCGCATTTCGGGCAGGTCCCGCGGACAAAACGGTCGGCGAGGAAAACGCCTTTTTCGGTGTCGAAAAGCTGGTCGATCTCCTCTTCGGTGATCATGTCGGCCTGGCGGAGGGCGGCCCAGATTTCGTGACAGATTTCGCGGGTCTCCTCGCTGTGGGTGCTGCCGTAGTGGTCGAATTCTATCCCGAATCCGGCAAAGTCGCGCTGATGGGCCTCGCTCATTTCGGCGATGACTTCCTCTTCGCTGCGGCCCTCGGCCTGGGCGCGAATGGTGATGGCTGTGCCGTGGGTGTCATCGGCGCAAAAATAGACACAGCGATGTCCCCGCATCTTTTGGAAGCGCACCCAGATGTCGGTCTGGAGGTATTCAACGAGGTGGCCGATGTGGATGTGGCCGTTGGCGTAGGGCAGGGCGGAAGTGACGAGGATCTGGCGCATGTAATGTGGGAAAGAGAATCGGAAAGGGAGGAGGACGGGAAAAGGTGAAGAGCGGGAGGAGAGGGGAGATCGGGTTTATTCTTCGTCGGCGGCCTGCTTTTGCTCCCACTGGTAGCCCTGCCCGGAGTCGTTGGCGACTTCTATCCACTCGCCGGGAAAGGACTTGCGCTGCCAGTGTCGCCATTGTTCTTCCCGAATTTGATCGACCGTGACGTTTTTTTCCTCCGCTTCGTGCGCCATGAGGATCTCGCGGTCCTGGTTTTCGGCGGTCACGGTGGTTTCGACATAATCGCCGTATTCCCCGGCCGGGCGGGTTTTGATGGTGAGGGTTCCGAGGTGGTTTTCCCCGACGAGGCGATTGTTTTTCAGCTCCTGAATTTCGGACATGCGGGAGCGGCGGCTGTCCATGGCGGAACGGAAGGTGGCCAGGGCGGCGTCTTTTTTCGCGTCGGTCTGGCCGTGCTGGTAAACGTGGACGTCCATGGAGAGATCGACCTTGATCGGCTCGGGGGTGGTCACATTGACGTCGAAAGGTTTGAGGCAGGAGACGAGACTGCAGGCCAGCGCGACGAGGCAGCAGGAGAGGATCGGAGCCGCGATCCGGGCATGTATGGGTGGGTAAAATTCCATCACTGGTTTTCCGCCGGTCCCTCGGTGGTGTCGGCGGTGGTATCGGTTCGGGGGGCGGACGGGTTGGGACTCCCGCGCACGGCGGAGAGCCGTGCGGTGTTTTTCTGGTCGTGTAGGTAAAAATTGAGGTTCCGAGACCCGTAGTCGCCGGAGAAGCGGAGGTTCAGTTCGCCGGCGCGGTTTTGAAAATAAAGGCTACCGGCCCCTTTGTCATACTCAAATCGTTTCAGGGCGTTGAGACCTATTTCGGTCAGGCTGCGTTTGAGATTGTTCCACTCGGGCGGGAGCTTCTCGAGGACCGCTTCGAGCTTGGTGATGTCGAACCACCCTGGGGTGGTGGCCTGGAATTCGCCGGTGGTCTCCCCGACGATTTTGTCGCGTCCTTCGGAGATGACCTTGAGGGAAACGCGGCCGTCCATGAGAAAGCTATCGGGAACGAGAACCTGCGTGAGTGGTCCGGTGTCCATGTCGGTCCCGGCGACCCAGGCGTCCCACTTTCCGGGATCACTCAGGTAAAAGTTGAACTGACCTTCCGCGTAGCCGTCGTAGGAGGCTCCGCCGAACTGCCCGTAG
>CAYLJC010000442.1:0-3361 GCA_964383345.1 uncultured Akkermansia sp.
CTCCGGCGGCGATTTTTCCGCGAGGCGGACGAGGGCGGCACGGAGGGCGCGCTTCTGCACCTCATCGAGTCCGTAAAAGGGAACCGCTCCCCCGACGGGACGCTCCGAGAAACAGCCGACGTTTTCCTCCGTCTCCAATTCAAGCAAAGGACGACCGCGAGGCGGAGCGGTCTTCCCCTCCGAACCGGGCACGAGATGACAGGCCGTGCAATTTTTTGTCGCGAATAAAGTCCGCCCTTGCTCGACGAGGGCCGGATCCACGACAAAGGCATCGCCCGGAGCGAGAGCCCGGCTCAAATCTTCGGGCAGCGTGAGGTCGGGACCGGCCTTGAGATAGGCGGCGAGGTCGGTGGCCTCCTTTTCACTCAGCCTGAAGTCGGGCATACGCCCCGAAGGCCGGTGCGCGTTCGGATGGAGCAGAAAATGGGTCAGTGTCCGCAAATCGTAGAGATCGGCGAGGTTCATCGGTACGCTGGCGAGACCGGTCATCTCGATCACCGCGTTGTCAGGCAATCCCGCCGGACGGTAGCCCGGTTCGGGGGCGTGGCAGGCGACACAACCGATGCGGTGGTAAAGGTTGCGTCCCGATTCGATCTCCCCCACGGGATACTCGGGAACCTCGTAGGTGAGGGTCGCCAGATACTGCTTCAGTGCGAGGACCTCGTCGAGATCGCGGTCGGGTCCCGCGAAGAGACTCGGCATGGTGCTGTCGCGTTTGAGGAAACGCGGATTGCGAATAAAAATCTCCAGTCGGATGGGATCGAGCCGCGTCGCGACGCCGGTGAGATCCGTCGCCACCACGCCCGTGAGGGTGTCGGCGAGGGCGGCGGGCGGCGCATGACAGGCGACGCAGTTCAGTTCGTTCAAAAGGATCATCCCTCCCTCGGCGAGGTAGGTGTCGTCATCCTGGCTGCTGTGGAATCGTTCGAAACCAACCACAAAAGGGTAGTTCACCGGTTTTGCATGAGCCGGGTGCGCCGCCGCCCGCTGACCCGGCGAAAGCGCGAAAAGCAAAAACAAGAGCAAGGCCGCCTTTCCTAACCCGGTGAGGTGCTGTGGCATACCCTGTCAGGTCGCGAACGGGACCCGGTTTGAGGTTAGTCGATGATACATCCATCCACCAGCGTGACCTTGCGATCGCCGATGCGGGCGAGGGAGTGGTCGTGGGTGACCACCAGCAGGGTGCGCTCGCGCTCGTTGACGAGATCCATGAGCAGGTTCATGACGGAGGCACCGGTGGCGGTGTCGAGGTTGCCGGTGGGTTCGTCGGCGAATAGGATCGCGGGATCGTTGATGAGCGAACGGGCGATCGCGACGCGCTGCTGTTCGCCGCCCGACAATTCGCTGGGCAGGTGACCGGTTCTTTCGCCGAGGCCAACGCGCTCGAGCAGTTCCAGGGCGCGGGTTCTGCCGAATTTACCGCGAATCATCGCGGGGACCATCACGTTTTCCAGGGCGGTGAGTTCGGGCAAAAGGAAGAAGCTCTGGAACACATACCCCATGCTGGTGTTGCGGACGCGGGCCTGGGCGCGGCGGCCGAGCTGATAGAGCGACCGGCCGTTGATCACGACCTCGCCCTCGTTGGGCCGCTCCAGGCCGGCCAGGGTGTAGAGCAGGGAGGTCTTGCCCGCTCCCGACGGTCCGACGAGGAAGAGTGTCTCCCCGTGTTGCACGGTCAGGGAGACACCCTTGAGGACCTCAATGCGGTTGTCGCCGATGTGAAAGGTACGCACGATGCCGCGCGCCTCGACGGCGGCACCTTGCGGGACTGGGTTGGAACGCTGTTCAGACACGCGTAACCATGCCTCCACTTCGCGGGAGGGACGAATGGTATTTCAAGATTTGTTTCGGGCCGTATCGACGGTCCGCTCAACGCTTTTTCTTGCTGCCGCTGACGCGCGCCTTTTTGGCGAGTTCGAGCGCTTCCTCACTGCCGTAGCGGGTAATGGAGAACTTGGCGGTCTTGCGTTTTTCATCGGCATCCACCCAAGCGGCCTGCCAGTATTCGTAGGTCTTTCCGTTGGTCGACTTGGAAATCACATGGGTGACCCCGACGACACCGGACTGCTTGATGCGGCGCTTCTTGCGGGCAGCGGCCTCCTGCTTGTACTTCGGCATCTTGGAGAGGAGTTCGTCGCGGTAGGCCTTGGCGGCCTTGAGGGCTTTGGATTTCCCGCCGAGCGATTTGTCGGGGAAATACTTCTGGTGATTCTTCCCGCGATGTGTGATCCGGACATAAAATCCGTGATTCTTCTTCTCGGGCTGATCAATTCGGGTGATGCCGTAGGTGGGGCGTGGTTCTATCATGGTAGGAGGAGGTTAGGGAAGACAACCCCGGAAACACGCGAACCTCCCGCCGTGAAGCCTTGGTCCGTCGTGAGGGTTTGTCGTGATAGGATAGGTCTAGCACTTTAGAAAATACAGAACAAGATAAAAGCGGCAAAAATATTTATAAAAAATCACTTTTTTTTACCCCGTTTTCCGCCCCGTTTTCTGGTTCCGCGATGGATCCTATCCCGCCGACGGACCTGACGTTGCCCTCTCTTCCGTGTGGATTCCGGGGGAAGGCCGGGCGTCGCAACGCTTGGCTCCGGGGGCTCCGGCCCCGAGGTAGCGGGCACGGCAAAAAAAAGAACGACGTTCCGCTGGGAACGTCGTTTCGGAGCGGGACCTCGTCGCGCGAGGCTTCCGCACGAGAGGGATTCCGGGCAGGGGTGGCGCGCTCAGGCGCTCACCGCGACGGGATCGACATTGACGCGACGACCGTCCTGGTCGAAGCGCACCTTGCCCTCGATGAGCGAGTAGATCGTGTAGTCACGACCGATCCCGACGTTCTTGCCAGGATGCCATTTGGTCCCGCACTGGCGGATGATGATGTTGCCGGGGATGACTTGTTCGCTGCCGAACTTCTTCACTCCGCGGCGTTTGCTTTGGCTGTCGCGACCGTTCTTGACGCTACCTTGTCCTTTTTTATGGGCCATGATTCGTTGGGAAAAACTGTGAATTGAGGTTCGCTCAGATCGAAACGATCTCCAGACGGGTGAGATGGCGACGATGCCCCTTGGTCTTGTGATGTCCTTTGCGGCGCTTGAATTTAAAAGCGACGACCTTCTTGTCGCGGAATTGATCGACGACTTTGGCGGTCACGGTGGCACCGTCGAGGAAAGGAGCCCCGACCTGGATGCCGTCGCCGCTGCCCGAGGCGAGCACTTCGTCGAACGTCACCGTGTCGCCGACTCCCGCATCGAGTTTCTCAACATCGATTTTGTCGCCAGCCGCGACACGATATTGCTTTCCACCGGTTTTGATAATTGCGTATGCCATCGTTCTCTCCCTGCTTTGAGGGCCGGGAAAGTGCCAT
>CAYLJC010000443.1:0-3347 GCA_964383345.1 uncultured Akkermansia sp.
CGTGCCCCGCTCCCGCAGACCATAGCTCAGGATCGCCAGCGCCAGATACACCGTCGACGCCCCCGCCCCCTTCGACCCTATCATCTCCATCATCTCCGCTATCGCCTCCCCGTCATCCTTCGCCGCCGGCTTCAGCCACAGGCGGAACATCTCCAGCGCCGCCGGCGTCTCCTGCAGCTCCGTAGCCGTCAGCGCATCGATATCCGCCTCCGTCATCCCTCGAGAGAACATCGCCTCCATCAGCCGCTCCATCGCCACCACCGCCGCCTTCGCCTGCGACTTCGCCGGCTTCCGCTTCCGCACGAACCTCTCCAGATCCGCCCTCGCCACCACCTCATGCACCTTCCCCGTCACCAGATTCCGCGCCACATAGATCGGCCCCTCCCACAGCCTCCGCTGATCCGGCGACAAATCCGCCAACGGCACCCACCCCGAATCCTCAGCCCACGCCCCATCCGGGCGCGTCCAGATCATCTCCGAGACCGACTCATCCAGCGTCTGGCGACCCTTCGTCGCCCGCTGCAGATCCGCCGCCGCCGACTTCCCTACCAGAGTCACCACATCCCCCGTCCTCGGGTGCCGCGCCACATACGTCGGCCCCTCCCACCCCTCCGCCATCTCCTCCGGGAGCGACTCCAGCGGCACATACTCCGCATCATGCGCCACCGCCCCGTCCAGCCCGCCGAACACCGCCGCACAGACCTCCTCCCCCAGCACCTCACTCTCCGTCCTCGACGCGATCCGGCGCAGAGTCTCCATCCGCTTCCGACGCGCACACCCCGGCTTCAGGCACGTCATCGGATCCACCCCCCGATTTCGCACCCCATACATCGCCACCCGCACATCCTCCGCATTCTCCGCCCGGTGCCGGCACGGGCCGCACGCCCCCACCTCCGGCACCAGCGACTCATCCTCCAAGTCGAACCCCGGCTTCGCCTGCGGCCGCAGCGACACCATATAATCATGCCGGATCATCTCGCGAGTCTCATCCCGCGTCAGCGGATCAACCTTGAAACTCGGGTGCAACACCCGGTGCGCCGCCACATCACGATCCGCCGCGCCCGGGATCGCCCCGACCATCTGGCAGTGCTCCGCACTGATCATCCCCTTCGCCAACGCCTCCAGCAGCACCGCCGGCGCATCCGGCAGCCGGAGACGACTGTAGATATGTTGCCGCGTCAGCCCCAGCTCCTCAGCGATCGATGCCGGCGTATCGTGATGATTCTCCACCAACCAGCGGAACCCATTCGCCTCATCCAGAGGCGAGACATCCTCACGCTGCAAGTTTTCGATCAGCTCCAGATACTTCCGCTCATTCGCCTCCTCCGTCGTCAGAATCCGCACCGGCAACACCCGGCGGCAAGCCAGCATCTCCGACTCCCCCGCCGCCAACAGATCCGCGCAGACCCGCTGCGCCGCCCGCAGCCGCCGGTTTCCCGTGACCACTTCGTAAAGTGGGCCCTGGTCATCGCCGTCGGGCAGCTCACGCACCTCCAGCGGCATCCGCACGCCCCGGCGACGGATGCTCCGGGCCAGTCCATCGAGCCGCGCCGCGTCCATCTGCGTGCGCGAGTTCTCCGGGTTCTCGCGGAGCCGCTCCACCTCCAGGGTCGTGTAGTCGCTCTTCGGTCCCAGCTTTTTCTGGTTGCTTCGCCAATTCGAGAGCTTCTTCGGTTCGATTCCGAACTCCTTCTCGATCTCCGGGATTGAGACCTTCCCGCCCGCCGCCAGGCGGGATTCATAGGCGGTGTTCGCCCGAAAAAACACATCATCATTCATATCCGTTTCGTTTTATTGTTAGAATTCCATGTAATCATAGTCAGGCACGCGGAAAAATCTCATCAGCGCCTTGGTGGTTAACTGACCGGGCTCCACCCGCGCCCCGAACCATGCATCCATCGCCTCGCGTGAGGGGAATCCTTCACTCCGCCACAGCGGAACATCAGTATCGAGCGCGTAGGCGTAGCGCATCGACCCTTCGTGCGTTTTGGCGATGGAGATCGGAGTGCAGATGGACGCGACCACGGCGCAGACAGAGATTTGTGGCGAGCGGTAGGCCGCACCAGACCAATAATAGAGCATGATCGGCACCCCCGTCGGCCAGGGATTGTCGCGGATCGTCGTGTATTTCCGCCCTTCCAGGACGGCGGCTGAGAATTGAGAGTTTATCGGACGCCGAATCATGCGGCACCTCCTTCCGGGAACTCATTGTGTTCCCGCCCGTCCAGCAGGCGGCCGGCGTGCTTTTTGCCCAACTTGATGCACGTCATCGCACCGGCCGGGAACCCGAACTCCTCGCGACCATCCAGTTGAATGACCGTCGAGCGCTTTCCCACGTGCCAATCGTCCCCGTCGGACGTTGATTCCCATCCCGTCGGTTCCTCACAGATCGGCAACCACTCCCCCCACTGCTTGAAAAAGAAGGGCACGTCCGCCGCCTGACATTGATCCCGCAACGACCGCACCCAGTCCGGGTGCATCGGTCGGGCCTTCGGCCCGGATTCGCCGCCCGCGATGACCCAGTGGATGCCCTCCATGCCAGATCGGGAGCCGAGGACCGCGCAATCACACAGCAGGCAGCCTCCTTCAGTTCGGAATGAGCACATCTCGTGATGAGATTCCAGCGGCGCATTTCTGGCGATTCGCCATGCCTCCGGGAAGTCGATATAGGGCAGCGTCACCGGCCCCAGCAGCGGCTCGCAGCTGAGAAACCGCACCTTCGCCGGGATCTCCAGCAGCGCCGGGATGCGCTCATCCGCCCTCTGCTGGTCCTCGACCGAAGTGCCGATCCAGACGTTTCGCGGGACGCAATCCTCCTCCCCAACCTCTCTGGATATCCTCCATTTCGCGAGGAATGACACTAGTTCCCGCCGCCGTTGAACGATGTCCAGAATTTCTACATCCATCATCCGCCCTCTCCAATTCTGTGGCCTCTTCGTCAGGAGAAGCCAGTCCAGATTCGGCGTCCGCCGGATCAAGTCGATCAGATCCGCCAGCCACTCCACCGGCACATCCGGATCGAGCCAGTCGCCCATCGACGCCGAGAAAACCCGGTATCGCCTCCCCTCCTTCTCCGCCTTCCGGTTCAGCTTCCACGCCAGCCGGATCGCGCTGGCGCGATGATCCTCACGCGGCCTGCCAGGCCCCCAAATGTCTTTCCCGAATCGCCGCGAAATCCCCGCCGCATAACAATTCGCGCAGCCCGGGCTCACCTTCGTGCAGCCCCACCACAGATTGATCGTGTGGTCACACCATTCGATTTTTGTTTCCTCACTCATCGTCTTTTCCTTTCTTTTCTCGTTCATTGTTTATCCGATCACCGCCGACACCAGCGCCCGGGCCAAGCC
>CAYLJC010000444.1:0-3316 GCA_964383345.1 uncultured Akkermansia sp.
TCTGGACGATTCGGGGCGGCGCTACCGTCTCCCCAAGGGCGGTGCGGCCTATGGCCACTCCGGCCCGCTCGGCGGCGAGCGCCTCTGCCGCGAGGTTGCCACGGAGCGGGATCTCTTCAATTGTCACGGGACCTTCTTCGAACTGCCCGCCGAAAATGCCGGGGGGTTCAGCCGGGTTCGTCCGGTGGCGACCCACGGGCTGCGGATCGTCGATTATTGCAGCTACCGCGGACTCCTCGTGATCGCTGGAGTGGACCTCGCCGCCGCCGGGGAAAATCGGCATATCATCCGCAGCACCGATGGGGAAACGGGTCTCTGGGTCGGAGCGATAGACGACCTCTGGGCGCTCGGCAAACCGGTCGGATCGGGCGGTCCCTGGCGCGACACCGAAGTCAAGGCGGGCGAGCCCTCCGATCCGTATCTCATGACAGGATACGATCGCAAGGAACTCCGCCTCTCGGCCGAAACCGCGACCACGATCTCCGTCGAAGTTGATCTCACCGGGATGGGGGATTGGGTGGTCTACGACACCTTCGAACTCGCCGCCGGAGCGGAGAAAAGACATCTTTTTCCGGATGGTTTCCAGGCCTACTGGATACGCTGCCGTGCGGAAGACGACACCGTGGCGAGCGCGCAGTTGGACTACCGCTGAGGGGAAGAGGGTTTTTTGGGCGGGATGACAGGATGGTTTTTTCTGATCCTGTTTTTCCCGTGATCCTGTCTGAAAAGAGAGGTCGGCGTATCCGTTTCAGGATTCGAAGCGGATGTCGGAGGGATAGGATCCGAAATCCTTCATCCGCAGGCAGAACTCTTTCGCTTCTTCGAGGGCATGGCGCACCGCCGCGTCGGCGGTGTTGCCTTCGACCTCGACAAAAAAGCGGTATTTGTTCGGTTGGCCCATGATGGGGCGGGACTCGATCCGCTTCAGATTGATCCCGTTGTTGGCGAGAGGACCGAGGAAGCGGAAGAGGCTGCCGGATGCGTCGGGCAACTCCACCGCGAGGCTGGTGCGAAGGTTCTTCGGCGATTCGGCGTTGGCATGATGCGCCACGACAAAAAATTCGGTCACGTTGGTCACTTCCGCCTCGATGGGGTAATGCAGTACGTCGAGACCGTAACGCTCGGCGCTCTCGCGGGCTCCGATCGCCGCCGAACCTTTCTCCCGGGAAGCGCAAATGGCCGCATGGGGCGTGCTCGGGGTCACCACTTGCTCGGCGCCGGGGTAGTTCGTCCGGATCCATTTGCTGCAATGATTCAAGGGGGCGAAATGGGAATAAATCTTCTCGATCACGTCGCCTTCCCGACCCAGCAGCGCCAGCTTCACATTGAGGGCGATTTCTTCGCGGATATGGTAGGGGGCGTCGGCCTCCATGATGCGATCCACCGTCGCGGTGATGACGCCGCCGGAGGAATTTTCAATCGGAACCACGGCGAAGGAATCCGGGGAATTCTCCAGATAATCGAAGACTTCATCCACGGATCCCCTGGGAATCAATTCGTTGTCCTGAAAGCGTTTTCGCGCCACGAGATGGGCAAAACTCCCTTCCGGACCGAGATAAGCGACTTGTCCTTGGTGGGTGGTGGGGGAGGTCAGGATCATGCAAAAAGGCGGAAAGATGTCTGAAAAACCACGGGATTACAGTTTCCCGGCAAAAAGGAAGCAAGCCCGTGTTGTGTCACCATGAGGGTTTTTCGGGAGAAATCCGATTTTCCCGGATGGAGAGGGAGAAGTATCGTCCCGTTTTTTAAAAAATTCAATTTCCATCCGCTTGCTCCGTCATGGGCTGGGGATAGCTCCCGAAGACGGTCACGATTTTCCCGCTCTGACGAAGCCCCGAGATGGCGTCCGCCACGGGGGCCACTTCGGAATGGCCGACGATCTCCAGGCGAACGAGGACACGCTGGTCGGGTTCGGCGGGATCGGTCCGGTCCACTTCGTGGGCGTCGACGCGAATGGTTTCCACCCCGACTTTTTCGAGGAGACTCAGCGTTTCCGAGAGGGTGCTGCCGATCTCGGCGCCCGCCACGGTCATCAGGGTGAGATCGTTGCCGGTCGGGAGACTGGCCCTCCGTCCGACCACCGAAAACCGGGCCGTGGCCGCTTCGTCTTCGATGCCGTTGGCCACGGATTTGAGGCCGTTGATCTCGGCGGCGACGGGGGTGCCGACGGCGGCGGCGTCCGGGTCGGCGAGCGCTTCGGCGGCGGCTTCGGAAGAGTTCGCGACTTCCAAAAGCTCACAAGCGGGGAGTTCGCGGGCGAGCCAGCGCCTCGCGGCGGCGAGATTGGTGGGATGACCGAAGATCCGCCGTATCGTCCTGCCCTCTTCCCGCGCCATCAGGCAAATCCGGATCGGCAGGGAAATGTCGGCACAGATTTTCAGGGGATGTTTCACAAACAACTGGAACATGTCGCGCACCGCTCCCTCGGTCGAGTTTTCAATGGGGATCACTCCGTAGTCGGCGAGGCGGCGCTCGACCTGCTCGAAGACATCGCCGAAGCTGGGCTGGGGCAGGTATTTCACGCTGTGACCGAATTTCCCGATCGCGGCCTGGTGCGTCCAGGTGCCGAGGGGACCGAGGTAGGCGATCTTGAGATCTTCTTCGAGGGCCAGCGCGGCGGACATGATCTCCCGGTAGATCGCCCGGATCGAGATTCCGGGGAGACGACCGCCTTTTCCTTTGTCGACGAGGCGGCGGAGCAGTTTTTCCTCGCGCTCGGGGGCATAAATCTCCAGTCCCTCGCGTTTTTTGATCACTCCGATCTCGTGGACGATGTCCGCCCGCTCGTTGAGGAGGCGGATGATCTCGGTATCAATGGCGTCGATTTTGATACGATGTTCTTCGAGACTCATGGAAATCAGGGTTCGACGTGCCAGTTGACATCGGTCTCGTCGTCGGAGGAATCAATCTCGGAAGCGGGGGCGGGGCCTTCGTTGGCGGAGGCTTCCCCGTCTTCGCTCGCCGCATCGCTCCCTCCGTCGCCGGCTTCTCCGTCTTCGTCTTCGTCGGGTCCGGGGTCGAAGTCGATGAGGGACAGATCGATGGTGGAACGCGGCGACTCGTCGGGAGTGGCTTCGGGCTCCTCTTCCCCTTCAGCGGGCGCTTCCGCACCGGGGAGGGGGACGAGGCGCAGTTCGGACGCATTGGGAAGGTCGTCGAGATCTTTGACCCCGAAATGTTCGAGGAAATGTTCGGTGGTCGCGTAGAGCATGGGGCGTCCGGGCAGATCGGCGCGACCGCTGGAATGGATCAGGCGGCGTTCGAGCAGTTTCTGCATGGTGCCGTCGACGGAGACCCCGCGGACCGCCTCGATGTC
>CAYLJC010000445.1:0-3315 GCA_964383345.1 uncultured Akkermansia sp.
GCGGTTCGTTGCGGAGGCCTTTGGTGAAGAGCTTGTGCATGAGGGCCTTTTTCAGCTCGGTGGAGGTCTGAATGATCCGCTCCTGCGCTTCGATCGCCCGCTGCACCGACGAAAGAATATGCGCGATCTTCTTCTGCTCGGGGAGTGGAGGGAGCGGTAGCTCGATTGCTCTGATTTGCCCCGCTGAGATGTGCTTCACTGTGGTGAACGGCGTGAAATCCTCAATCTGCTTCAACGGTCGGCCGATAGAATAGTAGAGGAAGTCGGCGATCATCGGCTCACCATACGGAATGAGCCGGCATACTCGTTGGTTCAGGAGCCCTTTGTCTGAACGCCATTTTCTAACGCGGAATTCGCCGTCCATCCCGATCAGCAAATCGCCGTCCGATACAACATACTTCTGGTCGAAGGGGCCTGAATAGAACGTGTCGCTTCGACCGGAATGAACGTCGCGGATTCGAATAAGCGGAAGGCCTTCGCTCTTTTTGTTGAATAACGCCGACTTGAATGCGTAACCATTCTGGACCTCGCAAACCTCGCTGGTCTTAACAACTCCCCAATCGGCTGGGACCTTCGGCGTGGGCGCGGTAACACTCATAAACCAAGTTTCTCCAGAATTTCCTGCAGTGCTTCGTCCGTCTCGCGCGCCTCAGCCTCGATGGCCTTCAACTCCTCCACGATCTCCGCGATGGGTCGGTAGGTTTCGGCGTCGCTGGTGTGAATATAGCGGCTGGGGGAAATGTTATAGTCGTTCTTCTTCAGCTCGGCGTGATCGACGATGCGGCTGAGTTTTTCCTCTTCCTTCCAGCCGATGAGGGTGTCGGCGATGCGCTGGATGCCGGCGTCGGGGATGAAGTTCTTGGGGTCGCCTTTTTCGAAGACCTGGCTCGCGTTGACGAGGAAGACCTTGCCCTTGCGCTCCTTCGGCTTGGCCCGGTTGAGGAAGAGCACGATACCCGGAGCGGTGGTGTTGTAGAAAAGGTTTTCGGGCAGGTAGAGGACACTCTCGATGAGGTCGTGATCGACGAACCACTGGCGGACGGTCCTTTCCTTGTTGGTGCCGGCATTGCCCGAACCACGGGAAGCGGCGCCGGTGTCGAGGACAATGGCGGCGCGGCCTTGGTCATTGAGGCTGGCGTGGATGTGCTGGACCCAGCCCCAGTCGGCGGAGGATTTGCCCGGAAAGCCGGCTCCGGCGGGAAACCGGCCGAGTTCGTCGGCATCGTAGTCGGCCTCGGTGAACCAGTCCTGGTTCCACATGGGATTGGCGACGACGCGGTCGAAGGTGCGGAGCTTGCCGCGCTTGTCCCTGAACTTGGGGTTCTTGAACGTGTCGCCGATCTCGATCTGACCCTCCATGTCGTGGATGATCATGTTCATGTTGGCCATCGCCCATGTCTCGGGGACGTATTCCTGGCCAAAGAGCTTGAGCGGAGCGACGGCGCCCTTCTTGCCTTTCGCCGCCTCCTCCATGGCGATCTCGCACTTGACGAGAAGACCGCCGGAGCCGCAGGTGGGATCGTGGATCTCCATGCCGGGCTTGGGCTGGAGCACGCGCGACATGATGATGCCAACCTCCGGCGGAGTGTAGAACTCGCCGGCACTCTGACCGCCACCTTCGGCGAACTTGCGGATCAGGTATTCGTAGCTCTTGCCGATGATGTCGGCCTCCACGTCGTCGAGCCCGAGGCGCTTGGTGCTGATCGCCTCGATGAGATTGGAGAGGCGGTCGTCGGCGAGGTCGCGCTGGCCGTGCGTGGTGGCGTTGAAGTCCACGCGGTCGATGATGCCCTGCAGGAGCGGATTTTCCCGCGCGATGGCCCGCATGTGGCTCGTGACGCCCTCGCCGATCTTGTCGGAGAGCTTGCGAATGACGGACCAGACGGGCTGCTCGGGATCGTCCGGCACAAGCGGGAGGTAGAAGCGCACGAGCTTTCGGTCGGCCTTCACGAGCTGGAAGGCCTTCTTGCGCGAGCCGACCTCCTGCGCGATGCGGTTCAGCTCGTCGTCGAAGACGTCGCAGAGGCGCTTCGTGAAGATGAGCGGCAGGATGTAGTCCTTGTATTTAGGCGCGTCCTTGGCTCCGCGAATGGAGCAGGCGGCGTCCCAGATCCAGGATTCGAGGGATTTGGACTTGCGCTGTTCTTCGGAAGTGGTCGGCTTGGTCACGGGATCGGGCGGTTGGGATCGGAGTCAGGTCAAGGCGTCATCGGGGGGCCCCGGAGGGTTTTCCCGGAAATCCTAGCGTATCCATTTATGCCTTGAAACGGGGCCAGGACAAGAAGAAAGGCAGGGATCGGGGCGATTCGCTCCTATCCGGGAGGCGGGAGGAAGGCCTCTCCGGGGTCCGGTCTGGGCGTCCGTGGGGGGAAAGGAATGATTTTCCTTTGTCCGGTCACGCGATGGCGCGACCGGGCGGTGTCGGAGCGGGTCGTGGAGCACGGTCCACTCCTTCGTCGCGAGTGGATGCCTGCGGCACCCTTCGGGCTGCACCGTGCAGTCTGTCTCCGCTGCGCTCCGGCTGCCGGTCGGGAAAATGTTCCGCAGTTTTCCATCACAGTTGCTTCCAACCGTCCCGCAGGGAAAGAGACGCCCCGTCGTCCTCCCGTGACGGCGCGCGCTCGTTCAGCGCTGTTGCGGGAGGAGATACTTTTCCACCAGATGCAGGGTGACGCGGCCTGATATTTCGAGGCTGTCCGCACTGAGTTTGTCGAGAGTATCGGCGGGGGTGTGCCAGTGCGGGTAGTCGAAGTCGATCAGGTCTATCGTGGGGATGCCGGCGACGACATTGAGGGGAATGTGGTCATCGACGATGTAGTCGGGGCTGATTCCGACATGGGTGCGCAGGTCGAGATCGCCGGCGGCGGAGAGGAGATCGCGGGCGATGTGCTGGAGGGTGTCCTCGACCCGCTCGATGTCGACGATGTAGCCGTCCTGTCGTGCCTCGGCGAGGTCGCGCAGGGAGGAGCGCGGGATGAGAACGCCGGCGCGTATGTTCAGGTCGGCGTCACCCACCATGTCGAGGAGAACACCCCAGCGAGGACGGTTTTTCTCTTTTTCGAGGAGAAATTGTCCCGCATAGTGTTTGCTTCCATAGAGGCCGTCGTTCGCCGTGATGTTCGTGCCGAAGGCTTCTTCGCCGTCGAAGAAGACGAGTTCGAGTCGCGAGGCGACGGCGGGACGCCCGGCCAGGACCCGTGCGAGTTCCACGAGAAGGCCGGTGCTGGAACCGGCGTCATTGGCCCCGAGAAATGCAAAAGAATCGTAGGCCTTGGTGTCGTAGTGGGAGCAGAGCAGTCCGGTCACTGTTCCCTT
>CAYLJC010000446.1:0-3311 GCA_964383345.1 uncultured Akkermansia sp.
GGCAAATACGCTTTGATCTGGCAGGGCAACACACCCTGTTGCCTTCTTCCCCAGACCCTGTCGAGTCCGCCCGCGAGATGACACCTCCCCTTTCCCCACTTCCTTCCGCCGAGTCGCTGGCGGCGCGGATGAACGATTTCCCATCGGGCTTCAGTCCGGTGCTGGTGAAGGAACTGCGCCAGGGGATGCGCACCCATCTGTTCGTGGGCGCCTTCATTCTCCTCCAGGTGGTGATGATCTTCAGCCTTTTCCTGGGCCTTTCCTCCCGTCACGGGCCGGACGCGGCGAACGGCTTTTTCTGGTTTTTCATCGTGGCGATGCTGCTGGTGGTGCAGCCGCTGCGCGGATTCAACGCCCTCAGCGACGAGTATCTGCGCAACACGATGGACCTGATCCAGCTCACCCGGCTCGACAGTTGGCGCATCACCCTGGGCAAATGGACCGCGCTCAACGCCCAGAGCCTGCTTTTTCTCACCGGGGTGCTGCCCTACCTGGTGATGCGGTATTTTCTCGGGAACGTGAATTTTGTCGTCGATCTCGTCGCCCTCGGGATGGTCGGTCTCGGCTCCGCCCTCGCCAGTGCGATCACGGTGGGTTGCTCGGCGTTCCGGTTCACGATTCTCCGGGGGTTGTTTGTGCTCGGTTTCGCGTTCGGATTCAGCGGACTCTTCGGTTTCCTGCAGAGTTCCCTTTTTGTCTCGGGCCTGAGCGGGAGCAACACCCCCTGGCAACTCGGTCTCATCGCGCTCTCGCTGGCCTACGGCTGCTTCTTTTTCCTCTCCTTCGGCGCGAGCCGCATCGCCTCGCTCTCGGAGAACCTCGCGACACGCAAGCGGATCGTGGCCCTGGCCTTCGCGCTCCTCACCCTGGGCCTGGGTCTGGTCGGGATCGAGGAGGAATGGGTCATCGTGGTGAGCGCGATCGTTCTCGGTCTCGCCGTGATCGACGCGCTGACCGAACCCGTCCCGATCTATTCCCGCGTCCTGGTCCCTTTCCGGAAAAATTTCCTCACTCGTCTCGCCGCGCGCTTTTTTGCCCCCGGCTGGATCAGCGGGATCGGATTTTTTTTCCTCTGCGCGGCGCTCTGGGCCGTCGCGCTGCACGGCGACGATTTCTTTTCCGGATTCGGAGCGGCACGTTTCGACCCGGGACAGGGGGTCCTCTTCCTCTCGATGATCAATTTTCTGCTCTTCCCGCTGCTCCCCATCCACCTCTTCTTCGGCAAGCGGGTTTCAGGAAATTTCACCCTCGCGCTCTACGTTTTTGTCCAGTGTGCTCTGCTCTTCCTGACGACCATGATCGTACCTCTCGCCAACACGGTGGTGAGATCCGAGGCCGTGCTCTACACGCTCGTCCCGCTGCCCTCGGTCCTCATCGTCGCCCACCAAAGCGGCCACGCGGACGAACCCCACTACCTGATCATGGCGCTGGCGACGACTTTTTTCAGCGTGGTCGTTCCCCTGCTGCGGCAGCGTCAGGCCTGCTCCCGGTTCCGTCATCATCTCAAACATCCCTGACCCGTGCCCCTCCCGATCGACAGCCAGGTTCTCAACGCTCTCGCGGGCCGGGCGCGCACCCACGCGGAGCGCTTTTCCCTGCCGCTGCGGGAGCACCACTGGCGCGGCAATGCGGGGGACCATGCCGGCGGCGGGATCGGGAGTTCCCTCGATTTCCAGGACCACCGCACCTACCTGCCCGGCGACGATCCACGACACATCAACTGGCAGGCCTACGCGCGCACCGGCGAGTATTCGCTGAAACTCTACCGAGAAGAGGTGCAACCCATCGTCGAGATCCTCTTCGATGTCTCGGGATCGATGTTCATCGACACGGACAAAACCCTGCGGGCGCTCGAGCTGTTTTATTTCGCCTGGGCTTCCGGGGAGAAATCGGGGGCGGCGACCTCGGCGATTCTCGTGAAGGGGGATCATAGCAAGCCGCTCGAGTCAGGTGCGATTTTCAGCCACCGCTGGCAGGATTTCGCCACCGCACTCCCCTCCACTCCCGCGTCGGCTCCCCCGAATCTCACCGCGGTGCCGCTCCGCGCCCGGTCCCTCCGCGTCTTCATCAGCGATCTCCTTTTCCCGAGCGAACCCGAGCCCCTCCTCCGCGCTCTCCAGCGCAGCTACGGGAAAAGCATCGTGCTGGCCCCTTTTTCCCCGGCCGAATCCGAACCCGACTGGTCGGGGAACTACGCATTCATCGACAGCGAGAGCGGCGACCGCCACGACCGGCGCATCCACCCGACCCTGCTGCGCCGCTACCTCGACGCCTACCGGGATCATTTCGGCCGGTGGAAGGCCGCATCACTGCGGGTGCGCACGCCGCTCGCCCGCATCCCCGCCGCGACGAATTTTGAGAGCGCCCTGCATCTCGAAGCCCTTCCCGCCGGAGCCCTGCAACCCGGGTGAACCGTTTGTCCCCGCCTTTTCTCTTCATGCCCGTCCTCTTCGCCAACCCCCTCGGTTTCTGGGCCTTGCTCGGCATCCCGGCGGTGCTGTTGATTCATTTTCTGCAACGCGAATCGCGGCGGCTCCCGGTGAGCACGCTCTTTCTCCTCGAACACATCGATCGCGAGAGCGTAAAAGGGCGCACCTTCGACCGGCTGAGACAGTCCCTCCCCCTTTGGTTGCAATTGCTCGGGGTTCTGCTCCTGACCTGGCTGCTCACCGAACCGCGCTGGACCAGCGCCCACTCGGTCCAGCGGGTCGTCCTCGTGCTGGACCATTCCGCTTCGATGGGGGCCTTTCAGGAGGAACTCACCGCCACGCTGCGCCGCGAGATTCCGCCGCTCACGACCCTCGTTGGCACGACGGAATACACCCTCATCGAGTCCACCCTGACCGGGTCGAATCTCTACCGGGGCACTTCGTTCGAGGATCTCATCGCGACGCTCGCAGACTGGACCCCCGCAGCCGGGGCCCATTCCGCCGAAGAGGCCCTGCGGGTCGGGCGCAGTCTGGCCGGCGCGGAGGGCACCCTGATCTTTGTCACGGACCATCCGCTGACCGAGGTCCCTTTCGGCGCGGCCCTGCTCAGTGTGGGGAGCGCGGTGGAAAACGTCGGATTCGCGGGGCTCCGCGTGCTCGAAGAGGGAGATGTCGCGACCTGGCGGGCGACCCTGCGGAACTACGCGAAATCCCCGCAGGAACGAAGCTGGTTCCTCGCTTCGGACGAGCGGCGCACGGAAGCCCGCCGGATCGCCCTCGCCCCCGGCGAGACGCGCACTCTGCAGGGGGAGTTTCCCGAAGGCGGGGACAGATTCCAGCTCGTCCTCGAACCGGACCGTTTCCCCCGCGACGACACTCTCC
>CAYLJC010000447.1:0-3292 GCA_964383345.1 uncultured Akkermansia sp.
AGTCCAAGGTCTCGTTCCTCGACTTGGCTACACCCTTTATTGTTCGGCTTGGGTTGTTATGAAAGGACGAGAATTGACTCAAGTGGGTTTGTGTCAAGATTGTGTAGATCTCGTTCATGCACGTTAATAATTCGGATAATCTGGTCACGAGTGCAGTTGCCAATACGGAGCCATACAACTTTGGGTGGATGGCCATAAAGCAGACTGCGCTGCTGAAAGTCTGAATCCTTGGAGACGATGGTGAATCCGTTGGTGCGGGCATGCTCCCAAACATCCCCATCGGTCTGCCCAAGCAACCCACACTCCCGAACATGAGCACTGCCGGGAAATAACGTCGCCAGCAGTCGTGGAAGTTTTGGCGAGAGGTTCTCATCAAACAGCAGCTTCATACGGAACGACGTTTAGGCGGCGGTCACGGTCTGCTGCGAAAGCAAAGCATGCCTGAACATCGTCGGCGGTCAGATCGGGGAAATCATCAAGAACCTCCGCCACGGTCATCCCGCCACCGAGGTAATCAAAAATGTCTGCCACAGTAATCCGTGTGCCACGAATACACGGTTTGCCGCTGCGAATAAGGGGGTCAATCGTGATGCGATCACGGTAGTTCATGGCTCAAGTGTAATGGGTGGAAGGTCGAAATGCAAGCCCCACGGAACGATGCGGTTTTTCGCCGAACAGTATTAGCAGCCCACCTCGCTATCGATATTTTTCACGCTATCCGAGACGGCAGACACCGTCAAACAAACCGGTTTTGGCCCGCCATGTCAAGCGGCTACGGATTTTATCACGCGACCGGACATCGCGCATTGGAACTAGATCCGCTAAAAACCCAGAAAATTGACAATCGGGACAACTCTCTTAAATCATCACAGGCCCGGACGCGGAAGCCGCTGCGCCCGCAGCAATCTCCGAGCGCCTCGAGAAAGAGTTCTTCGTCCGTCCCGTCCGGGGAGGCGAAGATGCGCTTGCCTCGGCTGCCCCGAGCCGTGACGTGGTGGAAGGCTCCTTCGCATTCGGTGCGGGCCTGGCGCGGCATGGGGACGGGTCGGCAGGTGGCGGGGGGCTTGTCAAATTTGGAATTGGTTCCCTGACCCGAATGGCACGGAATTAAGCCGATTGGAACCTGCTGTCTCGACCGCAAACCACAACATCTTGTAGTTTTTCAACTTTCTCCCAATAACTTCGCTGGCTGCCCTTGTCGATATGTGCCCTTAATTCCGTGCCATTCTTCCCTGCCCCCGTTTCCCGCGGCGCGAGGATTCCATTCCGTCGCCAGCTACCGCATCCGCATCCTCTTCTTCTGCGGCAAGCTCGACCTCAAGCCCCGCGTCATCCACTCAATTTGACGAAGAACCGTCTAGTTTGAGAAAGCATTGAGAAGCGCGTAGGTCTTATCTTCGGAGATGAAAAGAGTTTCCTGTCCAGAACCAATACCCATTATCACCGAACCGACCTGCAGATTTCCCAACTCTGGCGGGAGGGTTGGCCATGCATCCCGGAAGTTACGGATGTATTTGGCGTCGCCGAGGGTGAAATGCTCTGTTCTGATACTTATCTCAGCGAATCCTGTGGCTGATCGCAAGAGCCACCAATGGTTGGGCCGATCTGCCATGCTCATGAACGACTCCACCTTGTAATCAAGGATTGCGATTGCGGGCGGGAGGGCAACCCCAGTTATCTCGGCACATCCCGCTTTCGTCGCCCAGTGGGATGTCCGGGCGCGGTAGTCCCCATAGAAGACTCCTGCAATCAACAATGGAAAACCAATGAGAATAGCAGTGACGAAAATCTTAGTTCTTCTGTTCATGCCGAACGTCGAGTGGAGACATGCGAGCCAGTGACGCTCGCTCAACACGAGGAGCGTTAAATCGCATTGTCTCCCACGTCTTGTTGAACTAAGCCGCTCTGCGGCGTGGAGGATCGATCTTCATCAGGGAGATGAGCGCTGGGGGGTGGTCTGTCATGTGGGGATCGTAGCAGAATGGAGGGGCTATGAAAAAGCCCAAAATCAATCCAGCCACCGATACGACCACCCCGAAACTCGTCCTCCCGCGCACCGGACCCGGACGCCCCTACGTCAACCCGCTCGAATACGATCATCCCTACGAGACCATGGCCGAGTTCGCCAAGCTGCTCAACCTCCGTTACGACAGCAACCGCACCCGCGCGGATTGCGATCCATCCGCTACTTCGGCTATTGATTCGGCGGCTCCGCCCGCCGCCTCACCCCTGCGGGGCTCCGCTTCGCTCCGTCCAAAACGCCTCCGTCCCTCGGCGTTTTTGCCATCCGGCCGCAAAAGCCACGCGGGATCGGATCGCTTTCCTATCCGGGAAAGTTCTCCGGATCGAACCGGTCCCGCCCCGGGAGACACCTCGTGAGCCGCTTGGCATTCCAAGCTGTCCCTGCTGCCAGCTCCCGATGAAACGGCTCGCCACGTTTCGGAGGCCTTGGCTCCGCGGCCCGCCCGTTCCCTCATGAGATTTGCTGATGACCAATCCGAAAGAAGGCCGGGCGAGAGAACGCCGCCCGGATCAAATCGCTTGTGTCCGGCAGCCGGAAAGCACGCGATTTTCGAGCCTGTGAGTCCTTTTCCATCGGCTTCGGATCGATTTTCCGCTCCGATCCCACGGAACCGCACCGCGAAACAGCGCCGGAACATGGTGCGCCTGCGATCCACTCTAACGAAGTGCCTCACACAGTCCGCATAAGGCGATTGCGCCGAGTGATTCGGAGTTATCGTGCCCGCACGATCCCTTCGGGTGTTCAACTATGGGTGCAGTCCAAGGTCTCGTTCCTCGACTTGGCTACACCCTTTATTGTTAGCCTTCTTCATTCGAGCGCCGTTAATGTCCGTGAAAACTTTGGGAGATTCAAACGCTCCGCCTCGGATTCAAATTCCTTCTCAGTGAGTGGACCAGTAACGCTGTCCGATGGCTCCGCATACTTGCTGTCCTTGGTCATATCGAGGTAGAAGAAATTCGTGACGCTTCGATCACCGTTCGGATGCTGCTTCGCAACGATGAACCGCTCGTCAATGCCGAAAGCGAAGACAGTCTCATCAATCCTGCCTACCGCCGATCCGTCTCCCAGATCATATGAAATGCTCATCTGGTCATAAACGTCTACCGCGATCAAACGATAAGGTCCGGTAATGTGCTCATCATGGAGGAAGCCACAGCCTGAGACGAGCAGCACGCTCATTAGAGTCATGGCTGAAAGAAGAGCGCGCATATCTTTGGCACTTCGTAGATCTGTGTGGTGTTCAAAAGGGCTTCGGAAGAGGGTCGGGCA
>CAYLJC010000448.1:0-3292 GCA_964383345.1 uncultured Akkermansia sp.
GGTCTCGAAGGGGCCGACGTCCTCCCACTGCGCGTAGCAGGTGAGGTCACCCCGGCGGATCGCGATCCAGCGACCTTTGAGGACCGTCCTTCCGCTCCGGTAGAAGGTTTTTTCGAACCAGGGGACCACGGCGCGGGCGGACGCTTTTGTCCCGGTGCGGGAGATGTCGTTGTAGGGAAGGGCGAAATAAAAGGGGTTTTGCCCGGGAGTGAAACCTTTGGGGAGGAATCCCACGCGGCTGGCGGGTTTCGGGTTGTCGTATCCTCCGTAGTTCGAGGTCCAGCGCCGATCCCAGGCGCTTTTGGTGTTGGGAGTGGGATTGTTCGCGGTGGGCAGTTCACCGACCCAGAAAACGGTTGTGACGATGTTGCGCTTCCACGGGAAACGGGTGTAGACCTGGCGCGGCCGGGTCGGGGCGAAGACTTTCGGGAGGGAGGCCTTCGGCGGGGAGAGGGGGAAAGCACCCGGGATGAGCAGTCCGGCCGCAGGCGGCGAGGCGAGGGGGCGCAGGCTGTCGCCGTCGGAGAGGGATCCGGGATGGAACCCGAGGGAGGAGACGACCCGCCGACCGGGAAGGCCGTTCGCCTGAACCGCCTGGGCGAAGAGCGGTTCGGGCGTGGTGATCGCCGCAAGGAGAAGCAGGGAGGTGAGGAGAAGGATGGGGGAGGACCGTTTCACTGGAATCTCAACGTTTCGGAAGGGAGGCTCTTGGAGAAATCGTGGCGCACCCCGACCAGAACCTGCTCTCAATTGACTCTAATTACCATAAAATTCCAGTTATTTCTTTAAGATATGTTAATTATTGTTCTTCGAACTGTGCTCCGAACGACGGCGCAGCGTCTCCTCCGGGGGAAGATGGGCAACTTCCTCCGCTGTGCTGCCTTCCGCTTTCGCGCCTCTCCCAGGCAAGGAGGGAATCCCCCGTTCCCGATCCCTCACTCCTTCCGGTCCAGATAATCACAGACTGCGGCGGCCAGCGCGGCGACTCCGGTCTTGAGACATTCTTCATCGACGTCGAAGGCGGGCGTGTGGATTTCGCCGGTGATGCCTTTTTCCTCGTTGGCGACGCCGAGGCGGAAATAAAAGCCGGGACTGACCTGGGAGAAATAGGAGAAGTCCTCGCCGCCCATGCCGGGGACCATTTCGATGACATTTTCTTCCCCGAAGAGCCGCTGGAAAGCGGGCAGGGTGGCCTGGGCGAGGGATTTGTCGTTGAGAATGCTGGGATAGCCTTTGCGGAAATTGAATTCATAGCTCGCTCCGTGGGCGGCGGTGATTCCGGCGAGGATCTGGTCCATCATCTCGATGACCGAATCGCGGAAAGCCGCGTCGTAGGTGCGCACCGTGCCGGTGAGGCGGACCGAGTCGGCGATGATGTTGTGCCGTTGGCCTCCCTCGACGGTCCCGACCGACACCACGAGCGGCTGCCGGGTGCTGGTGCGGCGGCTGCGTATCGTTTGCAGGGCGGTGATCGCCTCGGCCGCGACGACGATGGCATCGACGCCGCGCTGGGGTGCCGAACCGTGGGCCATGGTGCCTTTGATCTGGATCTCGAAGGTGTCGCTGTTGGCGCTATCGGGTCCGATGGCGTAGGCGATCTGACCGGCCTTGAGATACTCCGTTTTGTCATCCACCGATCCCGCCCGGGTGATGGCGGGGCGGCAGTGCAGGGCAAAAATCGCCTCGGGACGGGGATTGTCCATGGCACCTTCGGCGACCATCAGTTTGGCTCCCCAATCTTTTTTGTAGGTCGCCGGCATACTCTCCTCGGCCGGCTGGAAGAGGAACTTCACCGTGCCGTGGACCTGGTCGCGGTGGGTGGCGAGCAGCTCGGCCAGGCCGAGGGCGACGGTGGTGTGGACATCGTGCCCGCAGGCGTGCATGACCCCCGGATTGCGCGAACGATAGGGCGCGCTGCTGAGTTCGGTGATGGGGAGGGCGTCCATGTCGGCACGGACCGCGACGCAGGGACCGTCTTTTTCACCCTTGAGCAGGGCGACGATGCCGTGCTTGGCCACTCCCGTCTGCACCTCCAGTCCGAGTTTGGTGAGGCGCTCGGCGACGTAGGCGGCCGTTTTTTCCTCCTGGTTGGAAAGTTCGGGATTGGCGTGGATGTGACGGCGGGTTTCGACCAGCTTGGGAAACAGTTCCTCGATCGCTCCGGCGAAGACCTTGTCACGTTCTTTGGCGGCGAGCGGGGAAGGAGGCTGGCAGATGATCACCAAAGCGGCGGCGAGGGCGGGAAAAAACGGGAAAGAGAATCTCATGCGGCGAGCATAGGGAATCCGTTCGGCCGGAGCAAGGGGAAAGAAGGCGCGACGACGGTCCTCGAATCGGTTAAGCTTTCCAAACTAAGTTTTGGCAAAGCCGGATGGTTTGCGTTACCCTCCGGCGATGTTCTGGCTTCGCACGATTGTGTTTTCGTCGCCGCTGTTGCTGGTGTTCGGGGGGATCCGGCTCTTCGATCAGGTCGGAGCCCTGCGGTTGTCGCACGAGAGCGGGGCGCTCGTCTGTGCCATCGAAGAACCGATCGGGTACTTCAACCCGCTCGCGCCGTCGGCCGGAGTGACGGGCGAGATCACCGATCTGATCTTCGATCCGCTCCTCGTTCGCGACGACGACCTGGAATTGCGCCCGCATCTCATCGAGAGCTGGACCTCGCGGACGGTGGTCACGGTGCGCTGTTCGAGCGAGGAGGCGGCGGGCGAGTCCGAGGCGAAACTTCGCTCGGGGGAATACCTGCCCGAGGGAATGGAAATGCTCGCGTTGGACCGTACCGGATCGGTTCTCACCCTGGTCTTCCGGGGGATGGAAGCGGGTCTGGAGGAGCGGCTCATCGCGGAGTTCGATCCCGCGAACCTCGGGGAGTATTTGCTTGTCAGGCTGAGGGTGGATCATTCCGTCCGCGATTCTTTCGAAGCGTTTCTGAAAGGTTCGGTGGAAAAGACCCGGGTTCGCATGATCGAATACGTGGGGGATCGCGAGCTGAATCTCTTCGTGCGCGGGGAGACGGATTTGTTCCTGCGCGAGCTGGAACTCTACTACGCGGCCAATTCCACCCTCGATCCGCACATCGAGGTGATGGGGGAACGCGCCTACACGACGACGCGTGAGATGATCATCGACCTGCGGGAAGGGGTGCGCTGGCACGACGGCGCACCGTTCCGCAGCGCCGATGTGGTGTTTTCCTATGAAGAACTGACGCGCCCCGATTCCCCGCTCCCGCTCGCGGCAGCGTTCGCCGTCGTGAGAAGTGTCAGGGCGCTCACTCCGCTGCGGATCAAGGTGGAAT
>CAYLJC010000449.1:0-310 GCA_964383345.1 uncultured Akkermansia sp.
CGCCTTTTCGACCGGGGCGAGGATGCGCTCCAGTTCGGCGAGAGTGGTTTCGATACCGTCGATCACCTTGATCTGCGGTTCGTATTTCTCGCGGTGCTCGCGGCAGACGCGGCGGAGTGGCTCGAAGAGAACGATGAAATCGTGGTAGAACGCGCTGGTTCCCGCAGCGAAGGCCTCGCGCTGCTTTTGTGCGATGAGGGGACGGTGCGTCTCGAGGATGCCGGTGTAGAAATGGCGTGCTTTTTTCACCGATTGTCCGCCCACCGCCGCCGCACAAGCGAGCAGGACCGAGGCCACCCCGAAGGTGATC
>CAYLJC010000449.1:320-3288 GCA_964383345.1 uncultured Akkermansia sp.
AGGTGATCGCATTCCACGGCGTTTGGTGGAGCATGGTGAGGATGACACCTCCGAGCGCGGTGAGGATGGCGGAGAAAATGAAACCCCAGATGACGCGGCTGCGGCGGGCGAAGAGGCTGCCGAGCTGCTCGCGCAGGTTGAGATTGCGGAGGGCTTCGGCGGTGGCTTCTTCGACTTTCTCTTCGATGCGGCGATGGGCCGCGCTCCAGTCGGGGCTGCCGTCCTCGCCGACACTGAGTTCGAGGTTGAAATGCTCCTGCATCTCCTCGGAGACGCGCTCCCAGAGATGGGCGACGTCCTCCTTCACCGCGGTGGCACCGGCCCCGATGCTGCGGCGCACCGCTTTCATCGTGGTGGCGAAGATGAGACCTTCGATCTCCTCGGCGCTCTTGCGGCGGGGGAGCAGGGCGGAGAGAACGCGGAATTCCGAATCGAGGAGCGGCTCGGCCTGGAGACCGGCGGCCATGAAACTCTGATCAAAGGCCTCAAAGAGCGGTTCGCATTTTTTCAGAGTGCGTTCCTGCTGGGTCTGGCAGGCCGGCTCCAGCTCGCTGAGCAATTCGGTGTCGGCGCGGATGATCTCCGAGGCGGCTCCGAGGTTTTCCCTGATTTCGCCCAGAACGTAGCAGGCCGCCCGCCACGCGTGGATGAGCTTGATGAGACGCGGCTCGGACGATTCGACGACGCCAGAGATGTAGCGCTCCAGGCCGTCGATGCGGCTGTTGCGGGAGAGGTCTTCGTTGTCCAATCCCGAGGTCTTGGCGAGGAAGGCCTGCTTCGCCGAAACGGCGAAGGTCGGGAAATGCTGGCCGAAGCGGTGGTGCGCGGTTTTCTGGAGATGTTCGAGGATGGCGGCGACCTCCTCCTCGGTGCGCAGGTCGCATTGCTGCAGGATGAAGACGACTTTCTTTTTCCACTGGTGATGGATGCGGTCGAGGAAATCCCAGGTCGAGGCGCCCCAGGGATTGGTGACCGAAAAGACAAAGAGAACGAGGTCCGCCATGGGGAGGAACTGCTCGGTGATCTGCTGGTGCTCGATCTCGATCGAATTGGTCCCGGGGGTATCGACGATATTGAAGTCCTTGAGGAATTCATTGGGCCGGAAGATCTCGACGATGTCGTCCGAGAAATCGAACTCGTGCGCTTCGGCCCCGTATTTGAAAAAGCCGATCCGGTCGGTCGTGGGGATGACGTCGGCGTTGCAGAAGTCTTCCCCGAAGAGCGCGTTGAGCAGGGTCGATTTGCCCGCGTTGACCTCACCGACCACCACAAAGAGGAAGGGATCCTCGAGGTTCGCGAGGAGATTCTTGAGCAGGGCGAGCCGCGCCGGACTGATCCCGCCGTCCCGACCGAGATCGGTGAGGGATTGGATCGCCGAACTCAGTTTTTCTCGCGTCTGGAAATAATTTTTCCCCAGCAGGTCTGTCGGTTTTTCAGGCAAGGTGGCTCGGGTGGAGGTGAATCGGGAACGGGGTTCCCCGCCAAAAACAGGGCGAAGGCATCGTCATCATCATATAAAGCCCAAACTTCGCTGAAATTGAAGCGAATTATTTCAGTTTTCCAAATTAAATTTGAGAATCTTCGCGCCGGGGACGGAATGGGCTGAATGGGGCGGGATTCGGGCGTCACTCCGAATCCACCGATCACCGGTCCGGGCGGGAGGAGTGGGGAGAGCGGTATTCATGCGGACCTCCCTGTCGCCCGATGTTTCGGTGGTATTTCCGGAAATCGGATCGACGCCGCTCACTTGGAACTCTGGGCGAGGACGGGGGGCGTGATCAGAGTGGGCTCTTTCCGGAATGTGCGCGTGAACTTTTTGCCCCAGGCCCCGTTCTCGTAGACGGGACGGTAGGTGATCACGACCGCTTCGTAAGTCTCGTATTCGCCGCATTCGAGGCGTTCGGTCACGGTGATGTCTTCCCGGCACCATTCGATGTTGCCGAGGACCTCGGGTTGGGGGCTGCAGATGCCGTGGCGGAGGGAGAAATTGGGGAAGACTTTGCAGAAGCTGCGGTCTTTGCGCGGGAAGTGGCAGCGCAACCCGGGTTTGATGTTCTGGTACTGCTCCGCGAAGGAGGAAGTGCCGATGCAGACGATCAGGGCGGTGAGAAGGAGGGATGGACGGGTCATGGCGGGCGAAGAGTCCCCCCATAGTTGAGAGAAATGTCTTTCTTTTCAAGCGGAAAAAAGTTGGAGTCGTTCCCGCCGTGTCGTGGGCAAGGCTCAAGTCAATCCCAAGGGCGTCCCCGTCCACCCTCCATCGCCGCCCGGAGAGAGGTGTGGCACAATCCCGACGGCCCGACCACAAGATCAGTTCGGGGTATGAGAAACGCGGAATAATGGGTGCCGGACGGGGAAAAAGAGGTTTCCCGATTGCGATTTCCCCGGCCCCATGCAAGGGGTGACAAATTTCAGTTTTTGAAAAATGCCGCGAGATCCTTCGATTCAAAAAATCCTCCTCATTGGTTCAGGTCCCATCGTCATCGGACAGGGCTGTGAATTTGACTATTCGGGCGTTCAGGCCTGCAAGGCGCTGCGCGAGGAGGGATATTCGGTCGTGCTGGTGAATTCGAATCCGGCCACGATCATGACCGATCCGGAATTCGCGGATCGCACCTACATCGAGCCGATCACCGCCGCCGCCGTCGAGAAAATCATCGAAAAGGAAAAGCCCGACGCGCTCCTCCCGACCCTGGGAGGACAGACCGCCCTCAACACCGCGATGGAGCTGGTCCGTTCGGGTTTCCTGGAGAAGGCCGGAGTCCGTCTCATCGGGGCCAACGCCGAAGCCATTGAGAAAGGGGAGGACAGGCTCCTCTTCAAAGAGGCGATGATACGCATCGGCCTCGACATGCCTCATTCGGGCGTGGCCCACAGCCTGGAGGAGGCCCACGGCATCGCCGCCGAGATCGGCTCCTTCCCTCTCATCATCCGTCCGGCCTACACCCTCGGCGGCACCGGCGGCGGG
>CAYLJC010000450.1:0-3277 GCA_964383345.1 uncultured Akkermansia sp.
AGAAGGCGCAACTCCTCGGTCGCCGCGGTCATCTCCCGCCCGATCTCGACGGAATAGGAAGTCACCTCACCCCCGAATGGCTCGTGCGGGTGCTGCATGGCGCGGCGGAGGATCGGGTGCGACCGTATCTCGCCGCGCGTATGCCGATTTTCCGCCGGGAAATGGTGGATCCCCTGCGGGAGCTTTTTGTCGAGAGGGACGATGCCACCGCCGGGACCGGGGCACCCGGGGCGGATGCGGACGCGCCGGGGAACGGTGCGGCGGGAGAGGCGGTTTTCCACGGGAAAGGCGAATGTGTTCGCTGCCATGACGCCGCTGCGGTGAAGGCGACGGAGTGGCCGGGGATCGACCTCGCGACAAGTCCGCTCCGGCTGCAGCGGGGCTATTTTGAGGAAATCGTCCGCGCTCCGTCGTGGCGGCATCCCGGAGCACTCGAAGCCCCGGTCGAGCTGAGCCGGGAGGAACTCGCCGATCTCTGGGCCTGGCTGGAGTCGCTCGTGGGGGAGTAGAAGCCGACGCGGGTCAATGCGCGTCGAGCCAGTTTTCTCCGGTGCCGGATTCGACTTTGACCGGGACGGAAAGGGGGAGCGCGTTTTTCATCGCCTCTTCGATCCGGGGAATGAGTTCGTCCCTTTCCTCCCGATGCAGGTCGAAGACCAGTTCGTCGTGGACTTGCAGGAGCATGCGGGTGCGGTAGGGCCTTTCGTCGAGGAGCGCGGCGACACGGACCATCGCGATCTTGATCATGTCGGCGGCGGTCCCCTGGACGGGGGTGTTGATCGCGGTGCGTTCGGCGGCGGACCGGATCATGCCGTTCTTTGAGTTGATGTCGCGCAGGTAGCGGCGGCGACCCGTGAGGGTCTCGACATAACCGTCCTCGCGGGCTTGGGCGATGGTCTTTTCCTGAAACTCTTTCACGCCGGGATACTGGCGGAAATATTCCTCGATGATCTGCTGGGCTTCGGTGCGCGAGACCTCGCCGTTGAGCCGCTGGGAGAGGCCGAAGGCGGAGATGCCGTAGAGGATCCCGAAGTTCACCATCTTCGCGGTGCGGCGCATCTCCGCGGTGACTCCGTCGGGAGACACGCCGAAAACCCGCGCGGCGGTGGCGGTGTGAATGTCTTCGTCGGCGCGGAAGGCTTCGATCATGGCGGGGTCTTCGCAGAGCGAGGCCATGACCCGCAGCTCGATCTGCGAGTAGTCCGCCGAGAGGAGGAGGTGATCCGCATCGCGCGGAACGAAGGCCCGCCGGATCTCGCGGCCCTGCTCGGAGCGGATCGGGATGTTCTGCAGGTTGGGGTGGTTCGAGGCGAGCCGCCCCGTCGCGGTCAGGAGCTGATGAAAGGTCGTGTGAATGCGTCCGGTCCCCGGAAAGATCGAGTTGGGGAGGGCATCGACGTAGGTGCTCTTGAGCTTGGCCGCCTCGCGGTAGGCGAGCAGGTCGCGCACGATGGGATGCTCGGCGGCGAGGGTGGTCAGGGTCTGTTCGTCGGTTTTGTACTGGCCGGTCTTGGTTTTTTTCGGTTTTTCGATGAGGCGGAGCTGGTCGAACAGAATTTCGCCGACCTGGCGGGGGGAATTGAGGTTAAACGGAGTTCCGGCGGCGGCGTGGACCGCTTTTTCCAATGCGGCGATGCGTTCGCCGAGGAGGATGCCGCTCTCGCGCAGAGTCGCGGGATCGACGCGGATGCCTTCGCGCTCCATTGCCACGAGCACGGGGACGAGGGGGCATTCAATCCCGACGAGAACCTCTTCTTCGTTGGATTCGCGCGCCTTTTCCCGGAGGATCGCGGCGAGTTGCCAGGTCACGTCGGCGTCTTCGCAGGCGTATTGCGCGATGGCCTCGAAATCGGGACCCGAGGGTTCGGTGCCGCCGGCCATCTCCTCGTCGTCAAAGAGATTGAGTTGCCCGGTTTTTTCCTCCTTTTTCCCGAAAACAGCCTCGTAGGAAATGGGGGTGTAACCGAGAAGCGACTCGGCGAGGTAGTCCATCTTGTGCCGCTGGTCGGGTTCGATGAGACTGTGGGCGAGCATCGTGTCGAAGAGCGGGGTCGCCACGGTGAAACCCTGCCATTGCAATACGGAGATGTCGAATTTGAGGTTGTGGCCGATTTTTTCCGTCGTGGCATCGGCGAAGGTGGCGCGGAATTCTTCGAGAACGGCTTTGCCCTCCTCGCCGGGCGGCACTTCGATGTAGGTGGCCTGATGATCCCGCCACGAAAAGGCGATCCCGATGACAGAGGTGGTTTTTTCGTCGAGGGAGGTCGTCTCGAGATCGAAACAGTAGGAGGAAAGGGACGCGAGTTCGGTGAGGAGGGCGGCGCGGGCGGCCCGGTCCCCGGCGCGGATGAAGCGGTAGTCTTTGGTGAAATCGGTGATCGTTTTCAGGTCGGGGGCGAGTCCGGCCCCGGCCTCGCTGGTGTGGTGGCCGCGTCCGCTCTGGAATTGATCGCCGAAAAGACGTTTGCCGAGAGAGTTGAACTCGAACTCCACGAAAAGTGATTTCAGCGCCTCGTCGTCGCGCTCGCTGAGGGCGATTTCGTCAAAGTCGATCTCGACAGGGGCGTCTGTCAGGATGGTGACAAGGGTTTTCGAGAGCTTCGCCTGTTCCCGGTTGGCTTCGACGTTTTCCTTTTGTTTGCCCTTGAGCCGGTCGGTGTGGGCGAGGAGTCCCTCGATGCTGCCGAATTCGGCGATGAGTTTTTTGGCGGTCTTTTCCCCGATGCCGGGCACGCCGGGGATGTTGTCCGATGCGTCCCCCCAGAGTCCCAGCACGTCGATGGTTTGCAGCGGATCGGTGACCTGCCAGTTTGCGCAGATGGCCGCCTTGTCGAGAATCTCGGCCCCGCCGCCCTGGCGGCCCGGTTTGTAGATGCGGGTGGTGTCGGTGACGAGCTGGGCGAAGTCCTTGTCCGGGGTGACCATGTAGGTCTCGAAATTCCCGAGGGCTTCGGCGCGCTTCGCGAGGGTGCCGATGACGTCGTCGGCCTCCCAGCCGGGGCATTCGATCACCGGGATGTGGAATGCGCGGACGAGACGCTTGACGTGGGGGAGTTGGAGACTGAGATCCTCGGGCATCTCGTCGCGGTTGCCTTTGTACTCGGGATAGAGTTCGTGGCGGGAGGTCGGGTGGCTCGTGTCAAAAACGACCGCGAGATGGGTCGGATTCTGTTTTTCAAGCAGTTCGAGGAGCGTGTTGGTGAAACCGAAGAGCGCCGAGGTGTTGACTCTCGCCGAGGTGTAGATGGGACTGCGGATCAGCGCAAAATGGGCCCGG